>DAOQGS010000017.1:0-15329 GCA_035338675.1 Cellvibrionaceae bacterium | reverse complement strand
GCCACAAAGCCTAAATTGCCGCGAATCAGCACCGCCACAAAGGTGCTGCCCATGATGGCGCCGTGAAAATGGGTTTGAGCGTAGTTGAGCACCGCCCGGTTGGCGTTTAGCAGGCTGTCTTCTAAGGCGTCTACCGCATCGGCCAGGGAGGGGCTGGCGTCGGTGCGCTCTAAATGGCGCACCAGGGTATTGCTGGCCAGATCCCCCCGGTTGTGGCCCCCCATGCCGTCCGCCACCGCCCACAGCTGCACATCGTCCCGGCACAGCACCGCATCCTCATTGGCCGCTCGCACGCTGCCGGGGTGGCTGATGGAATGCGCGCGCCAGCAAAAAGGCTGGGGCCGGGTGTGGTCTGACATGGGGTATCTCGTTGCAAACAGCGAAGGTAGAGCGGCTTTATTGAGTGTAGAGCGGGCGGCGCAGAGTTTACACGCTCCGGGCAGTTATTTTTAGCTGAAAAATACCGAAACCGGGCGAACCGAATTCAAGGGCCGTGGCAAACCCTTAAATGGCCAAAAACCTACTCAAGCGGCCCCTATACCGGCGCATTTCATCTGACTATTTGACTTAAAAAGGCCGCCAAAACTCGGCATTTGTCGCCATCGGACGATAAATCAGGACTGGGTCGACAATCTTTAAAAAACCTCCCAGCCATGCCTGCCAGGCGCCCGGGATTTTTGTAGGATAATTCCACCTAAACAAAAATAATGCAGAAGGGCTCCATGGCTTATCTACCGCCGCTCTTATCGGCCCTCGGGCGCAAGCGCCTTGGCGGGCTGGTCATCGCCGCCGCCAACCTCTGGGCGGCACACCAAGTTGCCGCCGCGCAAGGCGCCGCAATCCCACCCCAATCTGCCCAACAGCAGGAAGTTGACACCGCCCGCCAGGAGTTAATCAAGCTGGAAGCCGCCCTCAACCAAGCCGTGCAAGCGGCCGAACGGAGCAACGTGGCAGACCTTGCAGAGCTTAAGCAGCGCCAAGCCCTGGCCGAGCGCTTTGTGTTCCGCACCTCCAGCCGCGCTGAATTAGACCAGGGCAAGCCTGCGCAAACAGCCCAGCGTTTAGCTGGATACCGCAGGCTAATCGAGCAGTACAACCTAATTGAGCCGAGCATTGCGGCGGAGAAACGCGCCGAATTAACCCGCACCGATTCCAAGATGTATTACCAAATGCGGGTGCGCAGTGCCCTGCCCCCCAAGGCCTTAAAGGCATATGGGCTGATGGAGCTGGCCCGCCAGGAGCGCGATCAAGGTAAATTTAAAGAAGCCCTAGCCCGCTGGGAGCAGGCGGAAACCCTGGTGCGCGAATCCTTTAACGACCACATAGCCGCCATGGCCAAATGGCGGCAGGACGCCTTAAAAGACGCGGCCGTTCAAGAGGAGAAAACCCGCCTGCAGGTGGAGGCCTGGCTAAAAACCGCCATGGTAGCTATCCCCGGCGGGGGGTTTTTAATGGGCGGCAGCCCGGAAAGCAGTGATGAAACCCCCGCACACCAGGTGCAGGTGCCCGCCTTTAGCCTCAGCAAAACCGAAGTCAGCTTTGCCCTGTACGACCTGTGTGTGGCCAGCAGCAGCTGTTATTACGTGCCGCCGGATGAGGGCTGGGGGCGGGGCAATCGGCCGGTGATTAATGTCAGCTACCAGGACATCAACCAGCAATTTCTGCCCTGGCTGAATAAGCTCACCGGCCGCAGCTACCGACTGCCCAGCGAAGCCGAGTGGGAATACGCCGCCAGGGCAGGCACCAGCAGCGAGTATTGGTGGGGGCAAAACGCCAGCTGTGATCAGGCCCGCTTCGACGGCGGCGCCGCCAGCCCCTGCTGGGTAAAAGAAGGCAAAAACCGCGGCAGCCTGCCGGTGCAAAGTTTCAAAGCCAATGGTTTTGGCCTGTTTGATGTACACGGCAATGTGTGGGAATGGGTGGAGGACTGCTGGCACCCCAATTACCAGGGCGCGCCTACCGATGGCAGCCCCTGGCTTGCGGACAACTGCGCCATTCGCGTGCTCAGAGGCGGCGCCTGGGACTACCCGGCAAGCGGTATGCGCGCGGCCAACCGCTACTACTTCAGCCACACCAGCCGCAAGAGCAGCTACGGCTTTCGCCTGGCGATCAGTGCCAAACCCTAGCTCTGCCCATTGCCCGTGAGAACACGTCATGTCTAAAACCCCGCCTGCCGTTATCGCCCCGCTGCGCCGCTACAGATTCTCGCTGCTGGGGATTATGGCGCTGCTGGTGGCGAGCATCGCCTGGTTCGCCCCCTGGCAGGCCACCGCCCCCAAACCCCTCTACTGGGTTTCCTCCATGGACCCCAATTACCGCAGCGATAAACCCGGCAAATGCCCCCATGGTATGGACCTAATCCCGGTGTATGCCGAGGACGCCAAAGCGACTGAGCAGGCGGGGCGAGTGAAAATCAACCCCGCCGTGCAGCAGCAGATGGCGGTGCGCAAGGTGAAGGTGGCCCGCGGCGTGCTCAACCAGCGGCTGCAGAGCTTCGGCCGGGTGGTGGCGGACCCGAGCCTGGTGAGCCCCATCAGCCCCCGCAGCCAAGGCTGGGTGGATATGTTGTTTGTAAGCGGCGAGGGGGAAGCGGTCAAAAAAGGCCAGCCGCTGTTTAGTTTTTACTCGCCAGACCTCATCGAGGCCCAGGAGCGCTACCTGGCTGCCCGCCGCCAAGGGGCCGCCCAAGCCATGAAGGCTGAGGAGGATTTAAAAGACCTGCAGATGGACAGCATCAGCCTGGCACGCCTTAAAGATCAGGGCCTGGCCCAGCGCAGCGTCATCTTCCACGCCCCCAAAGACGGCGTGGTGGACATGCTCAAACTGCGCGAGAAGGCCTATTTCAGCCCCGGCCAAATGGTCATGGCCATAGGCTCCATGGAGCGGGTGTGGGTGTGGTTGGAGGTGTTCGCAAGCCAAGGCCCCTTAATCGCCCCCCGCCAGGCGGTGAGCCTCACCAGCCAGAGCCTGCCCGGCAAGGTGTGGGAGGGCGAGGTGGACGCCATTGCGCCGGACTTAGACCCCAAAAGCCGCAGCCTGCGCCTGCGGGTGAGCCTTGCCAACCCCAATATGCAGCTGCGCCCCAATATGCTCATGCAGGGGCTGATCAGCCTGCCGCCGCGCCCGCCCGCCCTATTAGTCTCCCGCCAGGCTGTGATTGAACTGGACAACCAAGCGCGGCTGGTAATGGAAGCGCCCGAGGGCACATTTAAAAGCGTCGGCGTGACCTTAGGTGCGCGCAATGAAGAATTAGTAGAGGTGCTGGCCGGGGTTGAAGAGGGGGACATAGTGGTCACCTCGGCGCAATTTTTAATTGATGCCGAATCCAGTAAAAGCAGCGATTTAAAACGCCTGCAGGCGCCGGAAGTGGCACCTGCCTATCCGCCCACCTGGGTGAAGGCGCGCATAAGCCAATTATTTCCCAATGAACGTAAAATACAGCTGGAACACGAAGCTATTACCGCCTGGCAAATGCCCGGTATGACCATGAATTTTGCGCTCACAGACGCAATTAATATCGAGCATTTTAAACTGGGCGATCAATTAAACGTAAAAATCACCGACGGCTCACCGCTATTTCAAATAATTGATGTAAAAGCGGCGGACGAGTCGCCATGATCGGCTGGATTATTCGCACCTGTTTGCACAATCGGGTGTTGGTTTTATTGATCACGCTGCTGCTGTGTTTGCTGGGCGGGCGCGCCCTGCACACCACCGCCGTGGATGCCATCCCCGATTTATCCGATGTGCAGGTGATTATTAAAACCAGCTACCCAGGCCAAGCGCCCAATATAGTGGAAAGCCAAATCACCCGCCCGCTTACCAGCGCGCTGTTATCCGTACCCGGCGCCCACACGGTGCGGGGGTTTTCGTTTTTTGGCGATTCGTTTATTTACGTTATTTTCAAAGACGGCACGGATACCTATTGGGCCCGCAGCCGCGTGTTGGACAATTTAAATCAAGCGGCTAAAAAATTACCGCCCAGCGCCAGCGCCGAAATTGGCCCGGATGCCAGTGGCGTTGGTTGGGTTTATATCTACGCCCTGCACAGCAAAAATAATCAACAGGATTTAGCCCAATTGCGCGCCCTGCAGGACAATTTTTTGCGCTACGAATTACAAACCCTGCCGGGGGTGGCTGAAGTGGCACCCATAGGCGGCATGGTAAAGGAATACCACATTCAGCCGGACCTAAATAAATTAATGCTCTACGGCATTCCCCTCATGCACATTAAAAATGCCGTCACCCACAACAACCGCGAGACAGGCCTTGCCGCCATTGAATTAGCCGAAGCTGAAACCATGCTGCGGGCCACCGGCACTATCACCAGCGCAGCAAGCCTAGGCCAAACGCCGCTGGGAATTATGGATAAAAACGGCGCGCCGCTTTTATTAAACCAAGTGGCCGAGATTATTGAAGCCCCCGCCATGCGCAGGGGACTTGCGGATTTAAACGGCCGGGGGGAAGTTGTCGGCGGCATTATTGTCATGCGCCAGGGGGAAAACGCGCAAAAAACTATTGCTGCAGTAAAAGAAAAAATCGCCCAAATAACTCCTGCATTACCTGCAGGTGTGGAGGTTACACCGGTTTATGATCGCAGCCAGTTGATTAGCCGTGCGGTTAATAATCTCTGGCATAAATTGGCCCAGGAATTAATCTTGCTGGGCATTTTATTACTGGTATTTTTATTGAGCGTTCGGTCAGTTTTTGCCGCCCTGATTACCCTGCCCATAGGTATTGTGCTGAGTTTTTTACTCATGCACTGGCAGGGCATTAACGCCAATATTATGTCTTTAGGCGGCATCGCCATTGCGCTCGGCGCCATGGTGGATGGCGCCATTGTTATGGTGGAAAATCTCCAGCGCAGAATCGCCACACAAAAAACCGCCGCCGATCATCTGCAATCGGTGTACGACAGCGCTATGGAAGTAGGCCCAACCTTATTTTTTAGTTTACTGATCGTCACCATTAGTTTTATGCCGATTTTTACCCTAGACGGTGAAGAGGGCCGTTTATTTCGCCCCCTTGCGCTTACTAAAACCTACGCCATGGCCAGCGCAGCCCTTATTGCCATTACCCTGATGCCGGTGGTGTTGTATTACCTAAGCGGCAAACTGCCCGCTGGGCATGTTCATGCGGCAAGGCTGCACACACACCTGCTTATTCTTTACCAACGCCTATTAAAACGCTGTTTAGTAAAACCCACGCCATTTTTACTCTGCGTAGGTTTCATAGGTGTAGCGGCATTAATGCCGCTTAAATTTTTGGCCAGTGAATTTATGCCGCCCTTGGATGAAGGCGATTTAATGTATATGCCTACTAGCGCGCCGGGCATTTCCATCGCTAAAGCCCGCGAGCTGGTACAACAAACCAATAAAATAATTAGCGCACTGCCGGAGGTGGAGCGCGTATTCGGCAAAGCAGGCCGCGCCGAAACCGCCACCGACCCAGCCCCCATCAGCATGCTGGAAACCTTTATTCAATTAAAACCCCGCAGCCAGTGGCGCAGCGGTAAAACTACGGCGGATTTAATCGCTGAGCTAAATAGCAGTATTCAATTCCCCGGTGTGAGTAACGCCTGGGTTATGCCGATAAAAACCCGCCTGGATATGCTCGCAACCGGGCTTAAAACCCCCTTGGGGATTAAAATTGCAGGCCCGGATATCAACACACTGGAGCAATTAGGCAGCCAAATAGAATCTCTTTTAAAAGAATTGCCGCAAACCCGCGCGGCTTATTCCGAACGCAGTTTAGGTGGGCGCTACCTCACATTGGATATCAATAAACAGGCGGCGGCAGCTTTTGGTTTTAGCCTGGATGATATTCACGAATGGCTGCAAATGAGCCTAGGCGCTATGCCCATTGGGGAAACCATCGAAGGCGCTGAGCGCTACGCCATTACCCTGCGTTTTGCCGAGGATTATCGCAGTACCCCCGAGCGTATTGAAAACCTGCCTATTATGGGTAAAAACGGTGTATTAATACGTTTAATGGATGTTGCCCAAGTGCGCTTAGAAAGCGGCGCCCATATGTTAAAAAGCGAAAATGGCCGTTTAAATAACTGGATTTATATCGACATAGGCGATGCCGATGTCAACCGCTACGTGAGCGATTTTAATCAGCGTTTACAACAGCAGATTACTTGGCCAACAGGTTATAGCCTGCGCTGGGCTGGGCAATACGAATCCATGCAGCGGGTGCGCGCAAGCCTTGCATTTATAATTCCCCTCACGCTAGGAATAATTGCCCTTTTATTATTTGTTAATTTCCGCAGCCTTTGTGATGTTGCCCTGTTATTAGCAAGCCTACCCTTTGCCTTAGGTGGCGGGTTAATTTTGGTGGCCGCTTTAGAGTTTAAATTTTCCGTGGCTGTAGCGGTGGGTTTTATTGCGTTAGCCGGGCTTAGCATCGCCACCAGCGCCTTAATGCTGCAGGTACTGCGCGCCCAGATTCCCGCGCAATTAAATTGCGACATAAATAGCCTGCACAAACAAATAATCGACACCGCAAGCCTGCGCCTGCGGCCGGTATTAATGACCGCCACCGCCATGATGGCAGGCCTGATGCCAGTCATGTTTGGCAGTGAACCGGGCAGCGAAGTTATGGAGCGAATTGCCGCGCCGGTTATCGGCGGCTTGTTTAGCAGTGTGCTGGTAACGCTGTTTGTATTGCCGGTGGTGTATTTTAGGCTTCAATTAAAAAAGGCGAATTAACGGCGCTAGCACAGATTTAACGCCGTCAAGGCTCGCAAGGTGGTATTCCAACAGGCTGTCAGGATAATCACTGCGGGCGCCATAACTATTGAAGGAGATCAGCAAAGGACTCGCCCGATAATTTCCAGCAGGTGCATGGGATCATGTGCAATCGATCCGAGTGCGCAAACTACAGCTAACACCCGCTACACTAACGGCACTCTCCATCTAGCCGCCACGCCACCATGATCCGATTGTTCGAAACCCGCATTAAGGGCACCGCCGAATTTGCCCCCGCCACCCCACCTGCCAAACTCGCCGCGTTCTATTGGCACTATGTACGCCAGACTAAATGGTGTTACGCCGCCATGGTATTCAGTGTGTTGCTGGTGGCCCTGATGGATTTGTTAATCCCGGTAATGATCGGTCGCCTCACTGAATTTTTGCAGGGCGCCGACCGCTTAGCTGCAATTACCGCCCAGTGGCCACAATTGGTGGCCATGGCGGCGATATTGCTATTGCTGCGGCCCATGGTGCAGCTGTTTGACGTAGCCGTGCGGCAGAATTTGTTATTACCCGGCACCACAAGCCTTGTGCGCTGGCAATCCCACTGGCATGTGGTGCGCCAAAGCTGGCCGTTTTTTCAAAATGATTTTGCCGGCCGCATCGCCAACCGCATCATGCAAACCCCCAATGCCCTGCGCGAAAGTATTATGTCGTCCATTCGTGCGGGTTTATTTATTACCACCTATGGGCTGAGCTCCTTAGCCTTAATGGCCTGGGCGGACCTGCGCCTGGCGCTGCCAACTTTTGTCTGGATCGGCGCTTACATCACTTTCTTGCGTTATTTTGTGCCGCGCTTGTTGGCCTTGGCGCGCATCAGTTCCGAAGCGCGCTCCACCACCATGGCGCGGGTAGTGGACAGTTATACGAATATTCTCACGGTGAAATTATTTGCCCGCGCCGCCGACGAAGACCAGCATGTGCGCGAAGCGGTGGACCACCACCAGGATGCCATGGCCAAACACATGCGGGTGATGACCTATTACCTGTGGACGCTAAATATTCTCAACGCCTTATTAATTACCGGCACCGCAGCGGTAGGCATATTTTTGTGGAGCCAGAACATGATTAGCGCTGCGCTGGTCGCCACCGCCGTGCCGCTGGCCTGGCAAATCGCCAATATGTCCGGTTGGATTTCTTTTGAAGTGGCGGGCATTTTTGAAAATATCGGCACGGTGCAAGACGGAATGCAAAGTATCGCCGTGCCCCACACGCTAATTGATGCCCCGGAAGCTAAACCGCTGCAAATATCCCGTGGGGAAATTAATTTTGCGCAGGTGAATTTTGCCTACACGCCAGGGCGTCCTGTGTTGCAAGATTTTAATTTACACGTGCAAGCAGGCGAGCGGGTGGGTGTGGTGGGGCGCTCTGGTGCGGGTAAATCCACCTTAATTAATTTATTGCTGCGCTTTCACGATATTAACAGCGGCGCTATTTTGTTGGATGGGCAAGATATTCGCAGCGTTACCCAAGAGAGTTTGCGCAGTGCAATCGGCCTGGTAACACAGGATACCTCGCTCCTACACCGCTCCATCGCCGCCAATATTCGCTACGGCCACCCAGAGGCAACTGATGATGAAGTGCGCGCAGCGGCTATAAAAGCCCAGGCCCATGAATTTATTTCCAACCTGGTGGATTGGGATGGGCGCACAGGTTTTAATGCCCATGTAGGCGAGCGCGGGGTAAAACTCTCCGGCGGCCAACGCCAGCGCATCGCCATAGCGCGGGTAATATTAAAAAATGCGCCTATTTTAATTTTAGACGAGGCCACCTCCGCGCTAGATAGCGAAGTAGAAATAGCCATTCAAGAACAATTATTGGGTTTAATGGATGGCAAAACGGTAATTGCCATAGCCCATCGTTTATCCACCATTGCGCGCATGGACCGTTTAATTGTGTTGGACCAAGGCCGCGTAGTGGAACAAGGCACCCACGCCCAATTACTCGCTGCAAATGGTCATTATGCGGCGCTCTGGCAACATCAGTCGGGTGGGTTTTTGCCGGAGCAGTTGCCGGAGGATGTTTGGGTTCAAGAGGCTTGATTTCCTTTCACTCTCGTTCCCATGCTCTGCGTGGGATTGCCTATCGGACTTTCCGCCCTCAAAACGCGTGAGGACCACAAGGGGCGTACCAAGGTGTTCTACGGACTAAGCTCTTCTACTTAGAAGATACTTTTTCTTCGCCCCCTATGATTTTTCTCCATCTAATGTAGCTGAAATAAATCCTTCTTTTGACAGCGCCTTGACAACGCCGCGTATTAAATAATTATTGCTGAACCCAAGAGTATATTGACGCGCGCCTTCGCTTACTGGCTGCAACATTTTTCGCTCTACCAATTTTTTAATTTGATAGGTTCGTTGCGCAGCCGACATTTGTGGCATGGCTTCAGATAAGTCAGCCGCCTTAGTGCGACCGCTTTTTGCTGCAATGCGTAAAATACTTTCTTCTTGCGCCGTTATAAATTTCCGTTCACGCGCATAGGTGAAGGCAGGAGCCAAAATTTTATCGCGCAAATACTTATAATCGGTCAGGCGGTCCACTTTTTTTAGTTCCCTCAAAATGCCTTCTAATACATAAGTACACCATGCTTCTAGATCATCTTTTCCGCCTGAATCAGCTTGGGCGAGCATGGCGTAATATTTATCGCGATCATTGCAAAATACAGCTGTGGGATTAAGTACACGGCCCCCAGCCTGCACATTAAATCCATACTTAATAAGCAGTGCATAAGTTAACAACCGTACGACGCGGCCATTTCCATTACCAAATGGATGAATCCAACCAAAACGGTGATGCGCCAAAGCCACTTTAATCAAATCGTATTTGGGTGCGTGCTGCTCATTAATAAAAGCGGCCAGTTCTTGCATGTACTGAGGCACCAAGAATGCGTCTGGCGGCAAGTGTTGGGATTGCGAAATACGTACAGAACCTTGGCGGTAGGCCCCCGGTGTTGCATCGCCTTCACGCACCAAATCTTCCACGGCAATAGCATGCAATTCACGGATAAAATGTTCAGCTAGCACTGTGCCTTGGGAAATAGTTTGCTCCACGTGTTCCATGGCGCGCTCAATATTCTCCATTTCTCGCAGTTGGTCCGTATGTTCAGCCGAACCATCAAGCTTGCTTTCAATGTAATCCGCTAAGGTGGTGTGGTTGCCTTCTATGCGTGCGGAACCCAAGCTCTCCAACATGTGGAAGATATGCTTCAGCTGAAAAAACAAAGGCGGCGGTGTTGTGCCGGTAAGCTGAAGACGGCGTAGGTGTTCAAGCTCCGTCAGTACGTCCACCAAGGGGGAGTTGAACGCGGGGTTGGGCAGGGCCAACTCTTGGTGAATAAATGTAGGCATATCGATAGTTATCTCTAGGGCAAGATCATAACATCTGTAATTTAATAAAAAAATATCAATAAAGTCAATTAGTTATTATTTATGTGGCAGGTAAATATCTTTAAGTGGCTGTTGCAGTAAATAGAATAGACTCAAATAAGCATCTCTGTCGTTAAGCTTGCGTTCTTGCATCTGTTGGAGGTTGCCCAGAAGCCCGCAAGCAACCCGACACCTAAAACCAAAGGCATAACTTTCATTTCGAAACTTTTTGCGTTAAGCTTCGCCGCCACCCCGGAATAGCCGCCGCCATGAACAAACGCAACACCCAACAGCGCCGCCGCGCTATTATTGAGCTGTTAAACCAGACCGGGGAAGTGACGGTGGAGCAGCTGGCCCAGCGCTTTACCACCTCAGAGGTTACGATCCGAAAGGATTTAGCCGCCCTGGAAGCCAATGGCCTGCTCCTGCGCCGCTATGGCGGCGCCATGTTGCTGCCGCAGGAGCTAATGGCAGACCCAGCGGTGGAGAAAGTTTCAAACCGAAAGCTGGCCATAGCAAAGGCCGCCGCCGAGCTGATCCGGGACCACAACCGCATCATCATTGATAGCGGCAGCACCACCACGGCGCTTTTATTGCCCGAGTTATCCCAGAAACAGGGCCTGGTGGTAATGACCAATTCCTTAAGCATCGCTAATGCCCTGCGGGAACTGGAGCAGGAGCCCACCATATTAATGACCGGCGGCACCTGGGACCCAAAATCCGAGGGCTTCCAAGGCCAATTGGCCGAACAGATGCTACGCTCTTACAATTTTGACCAGTTTTTTATCGGCGCTGACGGCCTGGACTTAGCCCGAGGCACCACAACCTTTAACGAATTATTTAGCCTCAGCCGAGTGATGGCAGAAGTTGCCCGCGAGGTAGTGGTGTTGGCCGAATCCAACAAAATAGGTCGCAAAATTCATAATTTGGAATTACCTTGGTCCATGGTGCACGTTTTAGTAACGGATAACGCGCTTACCATGGAGGCTAAACAGAGTATTGAACAACAGGGTGTGCGGGTAATTACCGCCACGGTTTAATTAATTATTTTTTAATTAGAGGATTTACTTATGTGTGGCATAGTCGGCGCGGTGAGCGAACGCAATGTGGCAAACATTTTATTAGAAGGCCTAAAACGCCTGGAATATCGTGGGTATGATTCGGCGGGCCTGGCCATCATTAACGAAAAACACGAATTAAAAATTGCCAAATCCGCAGGCAAGGTTTCCCAATTAGTTAGCGTAGTGGATGAAACCCCCATGCCGGGCCATTTAGGCATAGCCCACACCCGCTGGGCCACCCACGGTGTGCCCAACGATACCAACGCTCACCCACACCGCTCCGGCGATATTTGTGTGGTGCACAACGGTATTATCGAAAACTACAAAGAATTGCGCGCGGAACTGCAGCAGCAGGGTTATAAATTTAATTCCGAAACCGACACCGAAGTAATTGTGCATTTAGTGCATCTAAACCACCAAAAATGCGGCTCTATTTTAGAGGCGCTGCAATTAACTATTCCGCGTTTACACGGCGCCTATGGGGTTGCCGTGATGTGCGCCGCCGAGCCAAATACCCTATTGGTTACCCGCTCGGGCAGCCCATTAGTAATTGGCTTGGGTATAGACGAGAATTTTATCGCCTCCGACCAATTAGCCCTGCGCCAAGTCACCGACCGCTTTATTTATTTAGAAGAGGGCGACATCGCCCAAATCACCATTAAACACGTGCATATTTACGATAAAGATTTAGAGCCCGTCGAGCGCAAAATTACCACCATTACCGAAGCCGCCGATGCCGCCGAAAAAGGCCCCTATCGGCATTTTATGCTCAAAGAAATTTACGAGCAGCCCGCTGCCATTAAACGCACTCTGGAAGGCCGCCTGAGCAAAACCCAAGCTCTTGAAGAAGCTTTTGGTGTGGCCGCCAAAGCCATTTTTGACCAAGTGGAATGTGTACAAATTGTTGCCTGCGGCACCAGTTACCACTCCGGCATGGTGGCCAAATACGCCTTAGAAGACTGGGCGGGAATTCCGGTATATGTGGATATAGCTTCGGAATTTCGCTACCGCAAAGTAATAGTGCCGAAAAACGCATTATTCGTAACTATTTCTCAAAGCGGTGAAACTGCCGATACCTTAGCGGCCTTGCGCCTGGCTAAAGCCAGCGGCTATTTAGGCAGCCTGGCGATTTGTAACGTAGCCAATAGCTCTTTAGTGCGCGAATCGGACCTGTGTTTAATGACCAACGCAGGCCCAGAAATTGGCGTTGCTTCTACTAAAGCATTTACAACACAACTAGTTGCCCTGCAAATTCTCGGTTTAGTTTTAGGCCGCCGCCACGGTTTAACTCAAGAACACGAAGCGAAATTAGTCGCCGCTCTGCACGAATTACCACGCTTGAGCGAACAGGTATTATCTTTAAACCCGGTGATCGAACAAGTAAGCCTGGCCTTTGTGGAAAAACACCACGCCTTATTTTTAGGCCGGGGTATTCAATACCCTGTGGCTATGGAAGGTGCCTTAAAATTAAAAGAAATCTCCTACATCCACGCCGAAGCCTACCCCGCTGGGGAATTAAAACACGGGCCATTAGCGCTGGTGGATTCAGACATGCCAGTAGTAGCGGTTGCGCCACATAATGATTTGTTGGAAAAATTAAAATCCAACTTAGAAGAAGTGCAGGCGCGGGGCGGTAAATTATTTGTATTTGCCGACCACGATGCGGGTTTTACCGCAGATGCCAATACTACGGTAATTAATATTCCCCACGTGCCCGATAGTTTAGAGCCGATTATTTATACGCTGCCGCTGCAGTTGCTCAGTTACCATGTGGCGACTTTGCGCGGCACCGATGTGGATCAGCCGCGTAATTTAGCAAAAAGCGTTACCGTAGAATGATTGTTTTTTAGGTTTTAATGGGTTGGGGGGGAGTTCACAAACCCCAACATTCCAGCCCTCAACAAGCTTAGAGTTGCGATCAATTTTATCTTGTTTAGATTGGGTTCTTTTTCCAGTTTGGAAGGAATGTTGGGGGCACAGGCTCACCACCAACCTGCATTTAGCCAATCCTGCGCGCCCTGGTCTTTAACGCTGCCACAAATCTTGCACTCTCGGCGACTAAATTAATAGCTCAGTTAGATAAGAACAGCATGATAAAAATATTTATTGATGCCTTGCTTCGGGTAGTTGTATAGGCAGCCAACTGACTTAAATCCTAGACGTTCATAAAATCCCGTATTTTGAAACGAAAACGTATCTAGGAACATATCCTTAACTCCATAGCTCTTGCACTCTTGGGTTATGGCCGCTAACACCGCCCGGCCCAATCCTCTACCCCGTGCACCTGCTTCAATCCAGAATAGGTGGATATAACAGCTGGTATATTGAATACAAAACATCGCACCGCCCGATGGATTGCCGAACTCATCTTTAACGAAGACAGCCATAGGATTCATAAAATCTTCAGTGCCAAAGTCTTTGTTAAAACCTTTAAGCCCTTCTTTTATAAAATCAATATCAACTAGGCTAGGGTTTTTGTGGATTTCGATATTCATATCGGCTCGCTTCAAGTAAATGCCCAATTAATAGGCAACAGATAAGGACGGCGTATCGTTTGGTTTCTTAACGATGATGTGCGTCAAAAAATCGCGATGGTTAGGTAATGGGATCTAAGCGACCAACAAACCCCACTTAACCCCGATTGCCCATTCATATACTCTAGCAGCTTGTTGAATACTACCTTGCGAGCGTTGGCGGCGTTAAATTTGGCGAAAAAATCCTCATTTACTGGGTGTAAACTCGGCAATTGCTCCTGCATTGCTCTACCTCCTGCATCCATGCAGTCGTTCGGTTTTTTCGCCAAATTTGCCTTGCCAGTGGGTCGCCGCCTAAGTATTTCAACAAGCTGCTAGAAGCTATTGCATAATTTACTTAATGTAACCGACATCATTCCATAGGACAGCAAAGGGCTGCTAGGCACTATTGGACGAGTGATTATTTTCCGCCCGCGAGCTGCAAAGACATGGGATCCTATAGGTGGCTGGCGGGAAATCGCCGCGTCCAGATCCCTCTATATACGGTTGCGAATCAACTGCGAATTAAGGTTTGTTCAGCGGCATCCCTAGCGGCGCGGTTTTTTATTCAATATTCTGCACCTGTTTGTGGTGTGAATTAAATAAATTAAATATAAATCAATGAATTATGTAATTTTAATTACCCAAATAAGGCTTTCCTGCCACCATTTCTGCCACCATTTTTTAAAATCAGAACAAATGATTCCTTTGACCCCTACCGCCAATATCGGACAGTTAACTAACATACAGTTCTTGCTTCAAACCGCTCAGGGCTAATAAAGCCAATTGCGCTGTGGCGGCGGTACCGATTGTAATCTACTTCGATATATTCAAAAACAAATTCGCGTGTTTGCATTCCATCCTGTAACGGTTCGCCGTGAATCAGCTCAACTTTAAGAGAGTGGAAAAAGCTTTCCGCACACGCATTATCCCAGCAATCGCCCTTGCGACTCATACTCTGCCTGAGTGAATATTTTTCCAGTAAATCCCTAAACGCGTGCGATGCGTATTGGCCCCCTCGGTCGCTGTGAACAATAACGTCTTTGGGAAATTTGCGTCGCCACAATGCCATGATCAACGCATCGCAAACCAATTGCGCATCAATATGTTTACTCATCGACCAACCAACAATTTTACGTGAATATAAATCAATCATCACCGCTAAATACAGCCAGCCTTCAGTTGTTTGAATGTAGGTAATATCCGTTACCCATTTTTCATTAGGTTGCTGCGCAGAAAAATCTCTTTCCAACAGGTTTGGCGCAACTGGCAGCGAATGATTGCTGTCAGTCGTCACCTTGAATAACTTGGCAGCCTTTGCAATTAATCCCTGTCTTTTCAGGCTTTTTCGAATCGTTTTTATATCGAGCGGTTTATCTTGCTCCGCCAAGTCATGAAAAATTCGTTCGGCACCATACCGACCTTTACCAGCTTCAAATGCAGCCTTTACCAACGCGTCAATCGATTCTCTTTGCTGCATGCGCCAACTAACTATTTCACGATTATCAAGCCAGCTGTAATACCCACTTCGCGAAACCAACAGAACGCGCGCCATCATCGCGATTGAATATAGCGCGCTATTTGTCAGCATAAATTCGTAGCGTTTTATTTTTGATGCTTCGCGAAGTAGGTAGC
>DAOQGS010000016.1:0-15497 GCA_035338675.1 Cellvibrionaceae bacterium | reverse complement strand
AATAGCCAGCCGAGCGGAAGTTATTGCCAAGGAAGAAGAGAAAATTGCCCTAGAGCAGCAGGCGCGGCAATTTGTAGATGCAGCTGTCAATGATATGCAGAATTTATTGGCCAAACTCTACACCGCCACACACATGGATGAACTTAAAGCCATGGACGTACCGAAAAAAATTCAGGAACTCACGCAGGCAATTAGTTTGGCGGCGCGCAATATCCACGCGGCCGAGCAGGTGAAACTCTTTAACGATTACAAAGAGCGCGCCCACAACCTCTTTAATAAACTATCCGAGTCCGGCCCGGTAGTGCAGGTACTCAACCAGCTGCAGGAGGCGGGCAATTCAGAAACCGCGCACAATCTTAAGCGCCATGTACAGGCTATTTTGCAAGAAGCAAAAGATTTTCAACACGAACAAGTAACGCCTTGGCTTATAGAAACCAAACAACAATTTAACGCCTGGCTTGATACGCAAAAAGATAAAGAAGACCAAGCCCGCCAGTTGGTTAAAGACTTAGCTGATTTAACCCGCAAAGGTGTGTGGGCAGCCGAGCAGGGCATGGTGCGCAAAGCCCGCGGCATTTATAAAGATGTACAAGAAAAGGTCCAGCAGGCGGCTGAAGAATTACCCGCTAATATCACCGGCAAATTGCAGGACTTTGAGCACCTGATGCAAAAGCTCGGCGACTGGCACGAGTTTGCCGTTACACCGAAAAAAGAAGATTTAATTAAGCAGATGCAGGCGCTGAGCGAGAGCAAACTGGCGCCCAATGATTTGGCCAGTAAAATTCACGAATTGCAGGATCAATGGAAAGAATTAAGCCGCGGCGGCCAACAAAATGATGAGAGCCTTTGGGAGCAATTCCAGGCGGCCTCCGTGCAAGCCTACACGCCCTGCAAAGAATACTTTGAGCGGCAAACCCAAGAGCGCGAAAGCAATTCTGCCAAACGCACCGGTTTAATCACTCAATTGCAGGCCTATTTAGAGCAATACGATTGGCAAAACGCCGTGTGGAAAGACGTTGAAAAAACCTTGAAGCTGGCGCGGGAAGAGTGGAAAACCTACTGGCCAGTACCGCGCAAATTGGTAAAAGAGCAGCAGGCACAATTTGACGCCTTATTGGATCAATTACACGGCAAAATCAAAACCGAATACCAAGCCAATAAAAATTGGAAAGAAAAAATAATCGCCGAAGCGGCTGAACTTAAAGATGCCGTGGACTTAGCCGCCGCTGCGGAAAAAGTAAAACAGCTGCAACAGCAGTGGAAATCCATCGGCCGCAGCTGGCCGAAAGACGATCAAACCCTGTGGGATGATTTTCGCAAGCATTGCGACGCCGTGTTTGAAAAACGCAAACAGCTTTATGATGAGGTTAACGCCCAGCGCGATGCAGTGGTGGAAAAAGCCAAGGATTATTTAAACCAATTAAAAACCTGGGTGGAGTCGGCCCCCGATGCGGTTGCCAGTGCCAAAACTCATATAGATGAGCTAAAAACTCAATTTGAAGGCTTAGGGGAATTACCGCGCAAAGCGGCTGCGGAATTAACCAGCCAATACCACCATTACTCAGAGCAAATTAAACAGGCGCTCCAGCAGGCCCGCAGCTTCGCACAGGCTAAGGCCTGGAATGATGTATTTAATCTTGCAGACCTGTTGCGCCGCCATGAGTGCAATCGCTTGGCCAGCGACGATAGTTGCGGTGATTCGCCAGAACTTGAAGCGGCCTGGGCAGCCATAAACTCGTGGCCTGCAGGAACTCAAGACGTTCTGTCCCAACGTAAACAGCTAGGTTTAGACGCTTTGCGGCAGAAAAGCCAAGATGCCGAAAATCAATTGCTTTTACTTTGTATCCGCGCCGAAATTCTCAGCCAAAAAGACACCCCGGAAGCCTTCAAAGCCCAGCGTATGGCCTATCAAGTGGAGCAACTGCAGCTAAATTTTGGCAAGCGAGACGAAACTATGGAGGCTTTGGTATTGGAGTGGCTCGCCACGCCCGCTGTTGCTGATGAGGCCTACCAGGCCGCCTGGCAGCGCTTTGCTGCCTGCAGGTAAATCCCAGCGCCTACTCCTTAGGCGTGTTATATCTCAGCTGCTCTTCTCCCTCCCCTTAAAAAGGGGAGGGCCGGGGAGGGGTTCTAAATCTCTGATTCAGCTTTATAGCCTGTTATTAGGTATGTTAGAGGGCTAAAACAACCCCTCAAGCACACTCACCCGCTCACTGAGCTTCACATATTCTTCTCGCAGCTGTGCCAATTCCTCTTTCAGCGCGGTTAATTCATCCTGCTTGCGCTCCGCTGCAGGTGGTACAGCAGTACTTGATTGGGCCTGCTCATGAATATCGCTACCCAATAGATGCGCATAACGGTGCTCCCGTTTGCCCGGTTCCCGTTCCAACCTGCATACCAGCGGCTGGCTGCGTTCCAGCAAATGGTGCAGCACCTTCTCCACATCCAATACATCATTAAAATCGTGCAGGCGCTGAGTGCGGGTGCGCAGCTCACCGGGCGTCTGCCAGCCGCGTAACAACAATACACACACCACGGCCAACTCTCCTGGCGATAACTGCAGTTCACTAAACTGCGTGTTACAAAAGCGGTGCTGATACTTCACCACCCGGCTACCCATGGCCGAAATAGGTGATACCAAGTGCTTCTTTACAAGATCATCCAAGGTGCTCTGCACCTGGGCCTCCGGCAATTCCATAACCGGCTCACGGTTAGTCTTCTGATTGCACGCCATGGTGAGGCTGTTGAGCGAGAGGGGGTATTGATCAGGTGTGGTCAGGGCTTTTTCGATGAGGCTGCCGATCACTCGGGCTTCATGGGGGGTTAAATTGTACATAGAGCGTTCCAAGCGAAGGGTGTCAATGAGCGTAGCTTAACTGTTTCGCACTAGTAAACTGAGATTTGTATTAAGAAAAAAGTCTAAGATGGCCAGCTCGCCTTGCGTTGCGTGGTTAGGGTGATTATGCTTCATTGACCCTTGCCTTGCCGTTCGGCTGGCACAGGTAGTGAGGCTAAACCCTGATTCACACCTTGCCGCAAGTGCCGACCCGAGTATCCAATCTGGATCGACATAACTACTGGGATTAACTATGTCTTATAAAAATCTAAAAAAACCAAATTTCCGATTTTTACCCCTGCTTGCACTGGCGTTTAGCCTTGGTTTGGCTGGATGTGGTAGTGGGGGCAAAAAAGGAGAGGGATTGTTGGGTGAGCCTGTGCCCAAACCTCCGGTGACGTCCAGTTCTAGTTCTGGCGCAGCTTCGAGTACTAGTTCCGGTGGCTCGACCGTGGGTTCCTACACAGACTCCGAAACTGGTAGCACTGTAAACGTTACCGTTGCCAGCGAGGAAGGAGAGGTTGCGTTTGGCGTCAGCAAGAAGATTACGCTCACTTTTAAAGATTCGGCGGGAAAAGTATTTGAGCCAAAAGGTATTTCCGTTGAAGCTAGTTCGAATTGCATTACCACTTTGAAGGGCGCGACTATTTCAACGCCTACATTAAACTCTAATGTCATGACTTTCAGCTATACCAATCAGGGCTGTCGAGGAGATGATTGGGTTTACTTTACCTCTGGAACAGGCACTGCAGTTGCAAAATTAGGTTCCGTCAAAATGGTTACCATTGGCGAATCTGTGGCTTCAATCCAATTTATTAAAGCTGATCCCAGTAAAATTTATGTCGCCGGCGACTCTACACCTAAAGAGTCCGTATTGACTTTTAAAGTATTAGGTCAAGGTGGCAAGCCTCTGGAAAATGAGCCTGTAGTTTTTAGTAATTCCGGAACTTCGGGTGGCATTACATTAATAACCTCTTCCGATAACTCTGATAAAGACGGTCTTGTGGAGGTTCGAGTCAAGGCCGGTACTGTTCCCACAACAGTTTCCATTAAGGCCTTACATGAGAAATCAAAAGTTGAAGGATTTTCTGGTGGCCTGGAAGTGTCAGCTGCCATGCCAGTTGAATCTACCTTTGCGATTGGCGCAACGAAATACAACATTCGATCTTATGGCCGTATCAATGATGAAACGACACAAATCGTTGCTCGTGTTTCTGACTCTGCCGGTGGCTATGTGCCTGATGGCACCACTGTGCGCTTTGAAACTCGCGAAGGCGGTTCAATAGAGAGTTGTAAGACTGTAAACGGTACCTGTACCAGCACCTGGATTCCCTCTAAAAAGCAACCTTTAGATGGGCGAGTTCAAGTAATGGCTTATGTGCAGGGCGTGGAAGAGTTCAAGGATAACAACAGCAATAATGTTTTTGACGACGGTGATACCTTTGTTGATTTGCCGGAGCCTTTTTCTGATGACAATCAAAATGGTCAGTATGATATAGGAGAATTTTTTGCCGACGCCAACAACAATGGCAAAAGAGATGTCGCTGATGGGAAGTGGAATGGCGTTAATTGTAAACACAGCTCGCTCTGTGCACCTGCTTCTCAATTGGTTAACTTGAGCAAGCAACTAACTTTATTTTTAAGTTACGGGGCGTTCGAGATTTGTGAGCCAGGTGATTTTGCTAAAACCATTTGGGTTAAGCCAAAGGGTGTAACGACCGTTGGTGGCATGTTTATTTCGGACGGAAATGGATCAGCTTCAAATGAGGGGCACCCGTGTAAAACGGGTAATCCACTTCCCAATGGTACAAAAATTACATTTACTCCGAGCGGCGGTTCTTTGAAGGGGGGGAGTGGAGTATTTACAGTCGGAGCGGATGAGGGACTTCCAAAGGGTCCACTGGGTGTTATCTATGAGGCACCTGATCAAGCTGGGCCGCAGTTTCTGACAATGAAGATTGAAATCCCTGGAATGCTCGAAGGTTCTAGGACCTGGCCGATTGTTGTAAGCGATACGCCTCCGGACGATTCTAATAACATTCCAGATGCGAACACCGCTGGAACATTCATAGACCCAACCCTGAATCAGAAAGTTTGGGTCGACATCGCTGCGCCAGCTGGCCAAGTGATGTTCGATACCTCTAAAGAGGTGACCCTTACCTTTAAGGACGAGCAATCTCTCCCAAAAACCTTGACCAGTGCGTTCAGCGCAACATCTGCTTGTATCGTCTCAAGTCGGTCGCAGATATCGGCTCCGAATGTTTCTGGGAATACTGTTAAGTTCACCTATACCGCAAAAGGGTGTGTTGGCGACGATGTAGTTACGTTTAATGCTCAAGGCGGCGGAAAAACAGTAACTGTCGGCAGCTACAAGTTCTCCGCGGCTGGTGAGGCCGTAGGCGGTATCACCTTTGTAAGTGCAAGCCCAACACAAATACCTATCTCGACTACTGGTTCAGGTAGCGGAGTTTTCGCGACTGTAACATTCAAGGTTCTCGGGCAATCTGGCAACGGCGTAGCTGGCGAAAACGTTAGATTCTCAATCGTTGGTGAAGCCGGTGGTGTAGAGTTAGTTACCCTGGCTGCCGTTTCAGATCTTAATGGCTTGGTTAAAACTCAAGTAAAACCTGGAACTACGCCCAATAACGTTACAGTGTTGGCAACAGTTGAATCCAATGGTGCAAAAGCTAGCTCACTTGGTTTGGCAGTTGCGTCAGGGCTTTCTGCGCCAGGGCGGTTCTCGATTGCGCTCTCTAGTTTTAACCCACATGCTTACAATTTTGATTCTGGAATTGATGCTGTCACCGTTAGCGCGACCGTTGCGGATGCATCAGGGAACCCAGTTATTGATGGGACGCTGGTGAATTTTGTAAGTCCAGAGGGTGGGCTAATTACTCCAACCTGTTTGACAGTGAAAGGTCGGTGTGCCGTAGGCTTTCAATCAACTGGCATTCAGCCAAAAGATGGACGCTTGCGAATCGCCGCCTATGTTAAAGGGGTTGAGCATTTCATTGATGTGAATGGCAATCTTATATTCGACGATAACGATATATTTGACTTGAATTCTGATGACACGTACGAGCCGTATGTGGATGAAAATGACGATGGCAGCTATCAGCTTGGCGAGTACTTTGTTGATTCTGTCGTAAATGGTGTTCGAGATGGGCCTGATGGAAAATGGAATGGCTTAAACTGTGCTCACTCATCTTTGTGTGGGGCTGCAAAAAGATTGGTTGATATTCAAGATACTGCTGTAGTTAATTTGTCAGGGTATTCGGGGCCAACCATTTGCCAGGCGGGAACCTTTGGAAATGGTAGTGTACCTCTTACAGTTGCACCTGGCGGTACTTTGAGTTTGTCTGGGTTATATCTCTCAGACGGTAATCCATTCGCCGTGAATCTCTCGGGAGCATGTGCAACGGGTAACTCTCTGCCAGGCGGAACCAAGGTAACATTCGCTGTCTCCTCCGGTGCGACTTTGCTAAGTCCAAAAGATCCTTTGACAGTGACTCCCTACGAGAGACAGCCAAACGGTTCTTACTACGCGGTATTTACCGCGCCTACGACTCCTGGTGTCGTAGTGTTAACCATGAAGATTGAAGTACCGCCTTATGTTGGCAGCAAAGATACGGCCGCTTATATTTACAACTATAACTGGACGATAGACGTTAAATAGCCTGATACTTTTGGTATGTCAGGTTTTGAAAAGCCAGTTTGGAAGTCAAACTGGCTTTTTATTTTTTGGGCATTATTTTATTATCCGACAAGTTAAAAAATTATTTGTTGAATAAATCTGTGGTGTTGCAGCTAAATAACTTGCTCCGTGTTAATTCCTTCCAGGTCTCAGAGGGGTTGTGATTAGGTGGAGTTTTCCAAGCCGTGACAGTTAGTAAATTTACGATTGAGCTAAATCTCATCTGTCGCTTATTTTAAAATATCATTTAATTAGACCAGCATTGATTTGCTTCGAAGTTGAATCTACGAGGTTTCCTCGGTTTAGCCAATTCAGATTAGGTTGCCAGTTTCCCCGCCCAAACCCCAAGTCCTGATACAACACTGCCAAAGTGATCCCCTTCTATTAAAGGCATCTGCGTGCCCAGATACTGTGCGAGAGTCTCCTTTAATAATCTAGACTTGGCGCTGCCACCTGTTAAATAAACCAAATCGGGTATTTGTTGCGCCTGGTTGATGGCCTCCTGAGCTAGGTGTTTAACTTTGTCTAACAAAATTTGACTGGCTGCAACTAGTTGTTGGTGTTGGATATCTACGATTAAACCTGTTGTGTATGCCGTTAAATCAACCTCTGAATTATTGTTATGGCTAAGGGCGATTTTGGCTAATTCCGCTTTGCGAATTAATGCAAAATTTTGCTTGTTTTCTCGCAAGTGTATAAATCGTTGAAAAACATCTGGCTCGATTGTATCGCGGCTTAGTTGCTCTAGTATCAGTCGCATTTTGTCGCTATAAAAAGCACTTTGTGCCGCAACGTCATTCACTGCGGTAGCTTGAAAAAATGGCAATACTGGCATAGGTAAATTATTTTTTAGCGGGCTGTTCATGCCGTAATAAGGCATCAATGCTTCTCGAGCTAGGCTTATATCAAAGTCGTTGCCCCCTATTCGCTCACCCGTATGGGCTAGAAAGTCTCGCTGTCTATTCACCTTTTGCCGGTGATTTGGCCCCATACGCACCATCGAGCAATCACTAGTGCCGCCGCCAATGTCGATTACCAGCACGGTTTTGTCTTCGGTTAACTTGCGCTCGAAATCGAGACCGGCGGCTAAGGGTTCGTACAAAAACTCTACTTGAGTGAACCCTGCACGCAGGGCTGCGGTAGACAAAATTCCTTGTGCTTGGCGGTTGCTGGCTTCGGCATTTATGCCCTGAAAGTTAACCGGGCGACCTATCACGGCACCTGTAATATTGTGTTGTAAATAGGCTTCGGCGCGCTGTTTTATTTCTAGGAGCATAGCGGTAACCACGTCCTCAAAAAAGCTCACCATATCTTCGCGTAGGCCGTTGGCGCCTAGAAAAGATTTGGGGGATTTTATGAAGAATCCATCGATTGGATCCGCCATGTGCTGCGCCATCGCATCTGTGCCGAATAACAGTGCTTCGCGGCTGTGCCGGATGGAGAGGTTTCGTTTGGTTTCGGGTACCAGTTGTAGTGGGGTATGGCGCGATTGCATGTACTCGTGTTTCTCCTGGCTAATCGCAGCTGCCACAAAATCGCTAATTAAACAGCGTTCAGGCGTATATATACAGGACGGGAGAAAAGGCTGCTGAGCTTCCAGAGGGACTGAAACCAAGCCATTTGGGGTTGCAGCCGTCACGGCGCACTGGGAGGTTCCAAAGTCTAAGCCAATAAACACGACAATACCCCTGTAATGATTTAAAAAGGGTCGGCATGTTACGCACAATTGAAGGTAAAAGCATCTGTTGGAGCCACTTGGTTTGCAGTGTGCCAACCAATGAGCGGAAAAAATAAGTATTTTTTAAGGTAAATTTTGTGGCCTAGGTATAACCCAATTGAGCTGGGTGTAGGTAATTTCTGATGTGGTAAATTTTTAAAAATCGTTGTTACAGGTTCTTAGTCCCAAATGTGACGATCGATTTTTTCAGACAATAAAAAGCCCGCATCAGCGGGCTTTTATGGCTGAGGATATCAGCCGAGTGGGCTCAATTAAGAGCTGAGAGATATAAAATTTAGCGACTACTAAAATTGGCTTGCGCCTGATTTAGTTTTAGTGGCTAACGCGTCTACGCTCCTCTACTTCTTTAATTTTACGTTCGGCTGCCTGGAAGGCGTCGCGAACTGCTACATGCACAGATGGATCATCGTGAGTTACGGTAACCGGGCTGCCTTTTACGGCCATCTCAATGCAGGCTCGGAACATCTTGCCTTTGTGTTTGTGGTTGTGGGGACTTTCGAGTACTACACGTGTACTCATAATCGAATCTGAAAAACGACCCAACTTTTCAAGGCGTTTTTCGATAATGCTGGTCAATGCAGGGGACGAATCAAAATCACGATAAACAACATCTGCGGATGACTTCATGAATTACCTCCATTCACGGTATGGTGGTTTTTAATTGGTTTTTTCGCGGGCCGCATACTCATCATGGACTTTTGAAATAAAAATTCAACCTGTTTTTCATATTTTTTAAAATCGTTTCTTTCTACGCTTATTCTTTTTTGGTATTAAGCGCGGATGGTGAAAAAAACTAGGTATTTCAAGGAGTTTATGAGATCGGTTGGCATGAATTAAGCTAAGCCGTCACCGTGCTTGTTGTGAGGAGTGGAGCACACTGAATGTGCAGTTAAGGAGGAACTTTTCGCTATTCCCTGTTTTTGCCTGTGGCCCGCAATGCCGAGTTATCGATTTGTAGATTTACCCTGTGAATTTAGGCAACGGCAAATAATTTTGCACGCACTGTTGTGCGGTATTGGCTGGGTGTGGTGCCCAGGTTCTTTTTGAATAGCCCTGTGAAATGGGCAAAATCTTGGTGTCCGCAGCGCAGGGCAATTTCTCCGATTGATAGGTTGCTGGTTTTAAGCAATTCCTTGGCCAATAAAATCCTACGCTCCTGTAAATAATTTAAAGGCGTTTGAGCTGTGGCTGCTTTAAAGCGCCGGTTAAAGCTGCGCAAACTCAAGCCAAAATGCTGGGCGACCTGTTCCATGCGCAGGGCGCTTTCTAAATGCTCTCCCAAAAAGGCTTGTGCTTGGGCAATAAGCTCATCGCGATGGGGTTGGTCCCACTGGGGGCTGCCGACATGGAGCCCGCTGTTGCGGATTTCATGGAAGAAATGCCGCTCCACATGATTAGCTGCTGCGGCTGAGTAATAGTGCCTAATAAATTGGATGGTTAAATCCGCAGTGGAATTTACGCTGCCGGTGCAATAGAGGTTGCCTGCACGGGTAATAAAATAATCCCGCAGTAATTTAACTTTGGGGTAGTGGGCTGCGAATTCATCGAAATAGTGCCAGTGGGTGGTGGCGGTTTGGTGGCCCAAAAGGCCTGCTTCTGCCATAAAACAACACCCCGTGCCTACGCCCGCAATAATATTGCCCCTGTTGTGTTGTTCCTGCAGCCAAGGCAGGAGTGCGCGGTTGTGTTTGAGTAATTTTTGCGGGTTGCGCCAGAGGGCGGGTAAGTAGGTGATATCCGAATGTTCGATGTTAGTGATTTCGCAGTGAGCGGCGAGGTGTACGCCGCTGTGGGCGCGTTTGGGCAGGCCGTCTAAAGAGGCTAGGCGGATATCAAAAGAAGGGGAATTGTTTTTTTTGCGGTGGGCGAGGCTGAAGTCCGCGGCAGCGCTTAGCTGCTCTAGGGGTAATGTGATGCTCGACGCAAGCATTTCATCGCAGAGAAAAAAAGTAACACTTGTCATCTTTACCGCCCAATTTGGCCTGAATGCCTTGGTTAGTTGGCCAGTATGCCTAGGCGTGTGTTTCCGAACAACCCATACACTAGGCACCTAACTAATTTTCGTGGGTGTGCTATGGCGAATTTACCGGTAATCGTAGGCTTTGGCGGCTATAACGCGGCGGGCCGCAGCTCTGGGCACCGGGCATACCACCGGATGGTGTTTGAATCTTTAGACCAGCGCGCCCAGCAGGAAACCATTTTGTCCCTGGCGGCTTTGATGAAAATTGCCGTTTGGCAGGAGGGCACTTGGACCTATCAGGGCAACCCCTGTAGCGCTCAAGCCTGTGCCCAGTTGTGCCGAGAAGCCGTATTGCAAGGCACCTTGATTCGCCGCATTGAGGCGAATTTTTTTGACCCTGACCGGGCGGTGGCGAACAAGTCCGTGCGCTGGGAGGTGGCTGAGGGGGCCGACGTGTTTATCCTGGCCAATAAAAACATCCCAGAGCCTCTGCCCGCCGATTGGATCGTTGAGGCCATCGACGATAAAACCAGCCGGGTGCGCTTAACTGGGCCCCTGGATCTGTTTTTGCCCTGCGCAGCACCCATGGCGGTGCAAGCGGCGGGGCAGTTGCCCAGCGGTTTTAACCCTGGCGACCACTATAAATCCCTCAACCATCCGCGCGGTTTGCAGCTTGCGATTATGGGGGCGAGTGACGCTATTCATTCGGTGGGAATCGATTGGCAAACCATAGTGAATGCCGTGCAGCCGGATGAAATCGCCGTTTATTCAAGCTCCGTCATGAGCCAGATGGATAGCACCGGTTTTGGCGGCATGATGCAGGCGCGCACCCTGGGGGGCAGGCCCACCTCCAAACAACTGGCCCTGGGCCTGAATACCATGCCCGCCGATTTTGTGAATGCCTATGTGCTGGGCAGTGTGGGCAGCACCGGGGGCGTCACCGGCGCCTGTGCGACCTTTTTGTACAACCTGCGCATAGCGGCGGATGAGATCAAAGCCGGTAAACGCCGGGTGGCCCTGGTGGGTAGCAGCGAAGCGCCAATTATTCCGGAAGTTATTGAAGGCTACAGCGCCATGGGGGCATTGGCCACGGACGCCAATATCGCTAAGTTGGATGGCTCTGAAACCGCCGATCACCGCCGCTCTTGCCGACCATTTGGGGACAACTGTGGCTTTACCATCGCCGAGTCCTCGCAGTATGTGTTGCTAATGGATGACGCCCTGGCCCTGGAACTGGGCGCTGATATTCTGGGGGCTGTGCCTGGGGTATTTGTGCATGCGGACGGCTATAAAAAATCCATTTCCGCCCCCGGCCCCGGCAACTATATAACCCTTGCCAAGGCAGTGGGTTTGGCAGTGCAGCTGTTGGGGGAGGACGCGGTTCGGCAGGGGAGTTTCCTGCAGGCTCACGGTTCGAGCACGCCGCAAAACCGGGTTACCGAATCCCGCATTTTCGACAAGGTGGCGGTGCATTTTGGTATTGAGCGCTGGCCCTTAGCGGCAGTGAAGGCCTATGTGGGCCACTCCCTGGGCCCCGCGTCTGGGGATCAACTTGCTTGCACCCTGGGGGTATTTGCTGAAGGCGTGCTGCCGGGTATTAAAACCATCAGCGCGGTGGCACCTGACGTGGCCCAGGGGCGCCTAGCCATCTCCAATCAGGATCAAAAACTTACCAAGCCCCAAGCGGCCTTTTTAAATTCCAAGGGTTTTGGCGGTAACAATGCCTCTGCCCTTGTGATTGCGCCGGAGGCCGCGTTCAAACTATTGGCAAAACGCTACAGCCCTGCAGCTATAGCGGCCTATGAAAGCAAGCGTGCCGAAACCCGCGCGAGGGCCGAGGCCTATTTCGCTGCGGCAGACAAAGGCGATTTACAGGCCATTTACCGTTTTGGCGAGGCGCTGTTGCAGGAGGATGATCTCAGTTTTAGCGAGCAGGGCCTGCACATTAAAGGCTTCGAGCATTCAATTGGGCTCAGCAGCGCCGAAGGCTTTGAGGATTGGATTAAGCCATGAGCCAGGCTCTGGGGCTGGGCGAGAAGCTGCGGGCCCTGCGCCAGGCTCAGGGCCTGAGCCAGCGGGCGCTGGCGCAACTGGCGGGCCTCACCCATGGCAACTTATCCCACATCGAGCAGGGCAAAATTAGCCCCTCAGTATTAACCCTAGAAAAAATCCTTAATGCGCTCAATATCCCCATAGCCAGTTTTTTTGCCATGGCCGAGCCCCGCGCGATTCTGCCTGGGGCGGATTGGCCGGGGGCACAGGAAGCTGGTGTGCACTGGTCGTTTATGGAGGTTCTAGCGGCAGCCTCGCCAACCTATTTGGTTGTGCACCGGCTGCAGCCGGGGGCGGTGCAGAGCCGGGATTTTCTGCGCCATCGCGGTGTGCTGGCAGGCTGTGTGGTGAGCGGCCGGTTGGAGCTGAGCCTTGACGACACCCAACATAATCTCGCCCCCGGAGATGGTTTTTATTTCTCCCACCAGCGCAGTTTCCGCCTGACTAATAAGGATTCGACCCTCGCCACTTGGCTCGGGGTTTCTCTATTGCCCGCCCAGCTGCAGCCGCCGGTATCCGCCGAGTAAAATTGCCCGCCCGGCGGCGCCCTTGCTAGTTTTTACCCTGTTAAGCGTCCATACTAGCCACAATGGTGCACGCTCCTTGCCACGCCATCTTGTTGGCTAGAACGCCAGATTTTTTGTGGCTCAGTTGTGCGCGAGGTTATTCGTCCCCAACACCTTCGATCCCATCAGCTTAACGAGGCAATAACACGATGTTTAGCGGCCAATCACTGTCGCTAACCCGTTTAGAGAACGGGCTAGTGCAACTTACCTTCGATCTTCAAGGTGAATCGGTAAACAAGTTTAATCAGGCCACCAGCCAAGAATTAAAAGCGGCCTTGGATGCGTTAAGCGCCGAGCCCGGTGTGCGCGGCCTGTTGCTGACCAGCCAGAAGTCGGTGTTTTTTGTCGGTGCCGACATTACCGAGTTTGTACCGCTTTTTGTCCAGGGCTCAGAGGCCATCAGCAAAGCCCTGCGGTTTAACAGCCAACAGTTTTCCCGTTTGGAAGACCTACCCTTTCCAACCGTCGTGGCCATCAACGGCTATGCCATGGGCGGCGGCCTGGAGGTGTGTTTAGCCTGCGATTACCGCATTATGGCCAGCACAGCCAAAATCGGCCTGCCGGAAACTAAGCTCGGCATTATTCCCGGTTGGGGTGGCACAGTGCGCCTGCCGCGTTTGGCAGGGCTGGATACCGCGGTGGAATGGATCGCCTCGGGCAGTGAACAAACCGCCGCACAGGCCCTTAAAGCGCGGGTGGTGGATGGCGTGGTTGCGCCTGAGCTGCTGTATCAAGAGGCCCTGGCTTGCCTCACCGCTTTGGCCGATGGCCGCCTGCCTTATTTGCCCCGTAGAGCGCATAAAAAGGCGCCTTTAAGCCTTAATAACACTGAATCCTTGTTGGCTTTTGAATCCTCCAAAGCGTTCATCAAGGCCCAGGCCGGGCGCAACTATCCGGCGCCGGTGGCGGCGGTTAAGGCCATGCAGGAAGCCGCAAAGCTTGAGCGCGATGAAGCCTTGGACGTGGAGCTGAAACACTTTGTCGAAATGGCCCGCACTTCCGTGGCCCGTGCGCTGGTAGGGGTATTTCTGGCCGATCAGCAGCTGGGCCGCAAAGCTAAACACTGGGAAAAACACGCCGATAAAAAAGTCGCCCAAGCGGCAGTGCTGGGGGCGGGCATCATGGGCGGCGGCATAGCCTATCAGTCCGCCAGCCGTGGTGTGCCCATCAAGATGAAAGATATAGCCCAAGCCGGTTTAGATCTGGGCATTAACGAAGCCACCAAACTGCTCAGCGGCCGTTTGGAAAAGGGCCGTATTACCGCAGGTGACATGGCCGCCACCCTCAACCGTATCACCCCCTGCTTGGATTACCAGCAGTTTAACGGCGTAGACATAGTGGTTGAGGCGGTGGGGGAAAACCCCAAGGTCAAGCGCGCGGTTCTGCAAGAAGTGGAGGCCCAGGTGCGCGATGACGCCGTGCTCTGCTCCAACACCTCTACCATCTCAATTACCCACTTGGCGGAAACCCTCAAGCGGCCGGAAAACTTCTGCGGTATGCACTTTTTTAACCCCGTCCACGCCATGCCCTTAGTAGAGGTTATTCGCGGTGAGAAGACTTCAGATACCACCGTGGCGCGTACCGTAGCCTATGCCAACGCATTGGGCAAAAAAGCCGTGGTGATAAAAGATTGCCCCGGCTTTTTGGTGAACCGGGTGTTATTTCCTTACTTTTCTGGCTTTAGTTTGTTGGTCAAAGACGGCGTGGATTTTCAAACCATTGATGGCGTGATGGAGCGCTGGGGTTGGCCCATGGGGCCTGCTTATCTGCTGGATGTGGTGGGCCTTGATACCGCCATGCACGCCCAGGATGTAATGGCCCAGGGCTTCCCAGACCGTATGCAGGAGGGCTATGAATCCTCCGTGGTGCAGCTGTACAAAGCCTCTCGCCTAGGCCAAAAGAATCAAAAAGGCTTTTACCAATACGCGCCGGATAAAAAAGGTAAACCGCAAAAAGCGGTGGACCCTGAGGTGTATGGCCTAATCGGCCAGCCCCATTTAAAAATTACCGACGAAGCCATCATCGCCCGCATGATGATTCCTATGGTTACCGAACTTACCCGTTGCCTGGATGAAGGCATAGTGGAGAGCGCCTTTGAGGCAGATATGGCGCTGCTCTATGGCCTTGGCTTTCCCCCGTTTCGGGGCGGGTTGTTCCGCTGGCTGGATGAAATTGGCTTGAAACAATTATTCGCCATGGCCAAGCCCTTCACCCATTTGGGGCCATTGTATGAACTGCCGCCGTCTCTGCAGGCGCGGCTTGATCAAAACCAAAAATTCTATTCTCTGTAAGGAGGCGCTGTGACTGACTCTAATCGCGATGTAGTGATTGTTGATTACTGCCGAACCCCCATGGGCAAAGCCAAAAACGGTTGTTTTCGCTTCCAGCGGGCGGATGACTTAAGCGCCCATGTGATGAAAAGCCTGCTTGAGCGCAACCCCGGCCTCGCCCCTAAAGACATAGACGATGTGATCTGGGGCTGTGTAATGCAGCGGGAGGAGCAGGGTTTTAACGTCGCCCGCAACAGCCTATTACTGGCAGGCTTGCCCCACAGTATCCCCGGGCAAACGGTTAACCGCCTGTGCGGCTCGTCCATGTCCGCCCTGCATGCCGCGGCGGCCAATATCAAAGCCGGGGTAGGGGATGTGTAC
>DAOQGS010000015.1:0-15558 GCA_035338675.1 Cellvibrionaceae bacterium | reverse complement strand
GCGTGATGCGCGAGGCAGGGTACATCGACTTTTTAGGCCGCGAAGACGGCCAGGTAAAAGTGCGCGGCTTTCGCATTGAACTGGGGGAAATTGAAGCGGTGCTGCAGCGCCACCCCGAGGTGCAAGGTGCCGTAGCCAAGGTAATCGGCACCTCACCCCAAGACGCCTACATAGCCGCCTATGTGGTGCTCGCCGCCGATCATCCGCCAACTATTGAGGATTTAACCCGCTACCTTGCAGGATTCGTCCCCAGCTATATGCTGCCCAGCCGCTGGGTGCCTATGGACCAGTTGCCCTTAAGCGCCAACGGCAAAATCAACCGCGCCGCCCTTCCCAACCCCGAGCCGGTCAGCCACAGCCGCAGCCAGGCCGCCCCGGCAAGCCCTATGGAATGCCTAATCGCCCGCCACTGGTGCGAGATTCTCGGCCTGGCCGAGGTCAATTTGGGGGATCACTTCTTTGAACTGGGGGGCAACTCCTTCGCCGCCGTGCGCTTGGTGATGGCCTTAGGGGAAGAGTTAGGGCGGGATATCCCCATTACTCAACTGGTGCAGGCGCCCATCTTGAAGGACCTTGCCGCCCTGTTGCAGGCCGAGCATCAAGAGGCCCGGGCCTTTAGCCACCTGGTGGACCTGCTGCCGAGGAACCCAAACTGCCCCAATGCCTTCTGGTTCCACCCCTCCGGCGGCAATGTGCTCTGTTACCAAGACTTAGCCACCGCCCTAGCTGGCCGCTTTAACCTAGTGGGGGTACAGGCGGCCAAAGGCGCGAAGCAGGCTATGTTCACAAGCTTTAACGCCATGGTGGCAAGCTACTTAGCCGCCATCCGCACGCGCCAACCCCAGGGGCCTTATTACTTGGGCGGCTGGTCCATGGGTGGCGTTATCGCCTACGCCTGCGCCCAACACCTTATCCAGGTGGGTGAACAGGTGGCCGCCCTGTGGCTGCTGGACAGCCCCGCCCCGGTGGAGCGCCCGGTGCCCGATGAACAGGGCCTGCTCACCTGGTTTCTAAGCGATCTATTACAACAGGACACACTACCGGCCCTGCCAACCCTCAACTGCGCCAACCCGCAACTTGAGGCAGTACTCAGGGAAATCCAGCAGCAGGGCCTTTTGCCCCGGGGCAACCTGGCGGGCCTTAAGGATATCTACGCCTGCTTCTGCGCCAATATCCGCCTGCTGCACAGCTATACCGCAAGCACCCTGGCCGCCTGCGTGCCAAGCTTTGTGGCCATGGCCGAGCAACAAGTGGAAACCCGCGTAGCCGCCCAGTCCGCCACCATCTGGCGCCACCTCATCCCCACTGGCCGCACCGAGCAGCTTTTGGCCTGCAACCACTACGGCATGGTCAGCGCCCCCATTATTGCCAAGTTGCAGGCGCAATTATGTGTGGCGCAGGATGATGTGGTTTCTGCTTAAGGTTTTTATGGGTTAATTAAAACCGCAGTTAATAGCTGCGGTTTTTTTTCACTTGGGAAGAGCCAGCAGCCTCACCTGCAGGCCTGAAGGTCGCGCCCATTCCTTTAACCACGATTAAAGTGCACTTGATGTAAAAGATCGGAAAATTATTGTCGGCGGCCAACCAAAAATTGGGCCGTTTGAAATTCGTCTTTTTCAAATAAAAAACTAATGATGCTCATCTCAGAATAAGGGGGAGGCCGGGAGGGGGTTTCTAGCGGAGGGAAAAGGGCATGAAAATAGGCTCAAATCCTTTAATGAGGGCGAGGTCAGCCAAGCCTGGGCCGTTTGAAAGACAGTTGTAGAGAAGAGAGCAAGTGATAGGCAAGCAATTGTGCACACCAGCAACCCCATCAGGCCGTATAAGAAAACACACCTCACGTACCATTTCCTGCAAATGCATTAACCGATACCCAACATTTTGTTAAACACCGCACATTTATAGAGCGATTAAAAATACGCATAGCCATACGCCTAGAGGAAAAGGCACAATTCACGTCCTGAGCTTCACGCCATATTCCATAAATCTAACAATAAGCCATGAACGCCGTTCTTTTTAATATCCACGATGTGGCCCTGCTAATGCGCGTTGGCGAGTGCAGCCTGCTGGCGGTGTTGTTTCTAGCCCATCGCGGCGCCAAACCCTACTGCAATTTATTACTGGCGCTGTTCCTGCTGCTCAATGCGATGATTGCCTTGCACTTGCTCACCCTTTGGGGGGAAGCGTTTCGATTTCTGGCCTTTGACTTTAGCCCCAATGTATTTTTTATCTTTAATTTCGCCTACTTTCTAGAAGGGCCGATTCTTTATTGGTATATCCGCTCGGTGCTCTACAAAGATTTTAAGTTCGCACCCACCGACATTCTGCATCTAATACCCGCAGCGGCAACGCCCATAATCCTGTATTTTTTGTATTACTGCCGCCCGCATGAAATTAAACAGGGCATAGCGCTCAATTTTAAAGACTATGGCGCTACTGAACCGCTGTTTGACTGGATTGTGCACCCGGAAAAGATCGTGATAGTGCTGTACGGAATCGCTTGTCTTTACCAATTATTCAAGTACCGCAAACTGCTTAAACACAATTATTCCGACATTGAACGCATTGACCTGACCTGGCTAATGTTGTTGATAGGCGGCTTTATGGCCTCTTGGCTGTGTTTTCTGGCCGCGCATATTTTTGGTGCCTTTGCGCTTGCGCCAATGGGTGAAGGCCTTGCCGTTTCGGCCAACTATGTCCTCTTTGTCCTTATTAATATCCTAATTTTTTACAGCCTAATTTATTCGGATCTGTTCGAGGGGGTTAACGAGGGCAAAAATGAAAATGAAAGCGCAGGCGAAAACACCAGCAGGGATGAAATAACCCCAGAGCAGCTGGCAATCATCCAAAATGCGATGGAAAAAGATAAGCTTTACCTTAACTCCAGGCTTACGCTGGAAGAATTCTCCAAACAAACCGGGCTGCATCCTCGTTTGGTTTCCTCAGTAATCAACCGCAAGCTCGAGCAAAACTTCCACGAATTCGTGAACCGCTACCGCGTAGAGGAGGTGAAGCGCGTGTTGTGCGCACCCGATTCACACGCCCTGGCCATCACCGATATAGCCACCAACGCAGGATTTAATAGCAAAGCGGCTTTTAATCGGTTTTTTAAAAAGTTTACCGATATGACGCCTACACAATTTCGTGAGCAACATCAAAAGCCACTTTAGGCTCCTCTGTTTTAACGCACTTGAATGATATCCGGCGCGGGTTAATAAGCCCTAATTCCGCTGCAATGCCTCGTACCACTTCATTCAAAACATAAACTGCTCATTTACACGGCATTTTTGCGCCGCCAAACTCTGGGGCGCGCCAGTTATTCCTGCCTGGCGCCAGGCAAATACCCAAACAAATAAAAATACAGGGCCCAAAAATGCGCAAACCCCATTTAATCCAAATTTTACTGGCAGCAGCGCAAACACTGCTGATTACATCCCTTGTGTCCTGTGGTGGCAATACATCCAGCAGCAGTTCATCCAGTTCGTCTTCAAGCAGCTCTTCCAGCTCTACCTCAAGTAGCTCCACCAGCTCCTCGTCAAGCAGCTCAAGTTCTTCCTCAAGCAGTTCATCAAGCTCTTCATCCAGTTCTTCAAGCAGCTCATCCAGCTCGTCCAGCAGTTCTTCCGGCAGTAAATTTACTCTGTTGTTTCGCGATGATTTTAATTCCTTTGATTCCAGCCGCTGGCAATTAATGACCCATTCCTGGGCCGGCAACCTGGCGCTGTTTTCTAAAGATACGGTTGCCGTAAGCAACGGCATGATGACCATTAAACTCGCCCCTGCCCCTTCCGGCACAGTGGTAGACGGTGAAACCAAATCATTTTTAGGTGCAGAAGTTCGCTCCACTGCCACCATAAATTATGGCCGCGTCAGCGCACGGGCTAAATTTGCCAAGGGCTCCGCCGTGGTTTCGGCCTTGGTCTCCATTTATACCCCTTGGCCTGCAGATGATTGGAATGAATTCGACATGGAAATGCTCGGCAAAAACCCCAACGCCATCCAATTTAATGCCATGGTTTATACCGGAGCGCGCCCACCCACCTCAAAACCCGTATCCCCCACCCAAGAGCCCTCATTACAACAATTAGGCTTTGATTCCAGCCAGGATTTTCATGTGTACACCATAGAATGGACACCCAAAGAAGCGACATTTTTAATTGACGATGTGGTGTACCACCGCTGGAATTCGCGCATCAATCTTATCGGCCTGCCGCAAAATGTTTTACTCACTATCTGGGCTTCTAATTCAACCAGCTGGGCGGGGCCGGTTACAAGCGAAACGGTTAATGCTAAGGCTGTGTACGATTGGGTTGAGGTTTGGCGGTATACGCCTTAATTCAACTTACACCCTGTTGTTGAAACTTAAGAGCCTGGATTTGTATCCGGGCTTTTTTATTTTTCCTTTGGGTGCGGAAAATCTGGGTTAGCCCCTCAATGCAGGAGTTAGAGTGTCAAATTAGGAAAATACCAGGGTTCAGCATGTTCGGGTATTTCCCAGCGCAGCGGCGATTTACTGCTAGTTTCACTCAACAAACCTTCGCTTTTTAATTGGCTCAATAAACGCCGTGCGCTGCGTTCAGGCATTGCGCATAATTCCAATGCGCGCGCGTTCAATTTCGCCCTGGGCGAATGCCGTATATAAAATTAAGCTGGCCGGTAAGTTTGGCCGCATGGCTTATAAGCGCTATGGCTTTATCAGGTAACGCTGATTGCGCGAGCGATCCATCACTGGGGATAAACGGCCTAATATCCATTATCGATGTAGCCATAGCGCACCCCATAAAGGAGCCCATTTGGCCGCTTGGTTGGGCGCCGGGCTTGATAAATAATGTATTGATAATAAAACATTTTTTAAAATTGCGGAGGCTTTTAAGCCAGCGATTGGCCGCATTAATGGCCGGATGGATGCCCCTTAGGCAATAAGGCTAGGCGCGCAGCTTTAAACAAAGTACACAAACGCGTGCGAATTGTATAAAGACAATCAACCCATCTGCGTTAACTGAAAAATCCCGCACCAAAAGCATCTATCAACATTGCATTACGAGCGTATTGGTCTGGATTTTCGCACATTTCATTTATTAATTTTTCCACTGATAGTTTAGCGCTCTGTTTATTTAGCACGTCCGAGATAACACTCCGAGTTTGCGGCAAGGCCATTTGCTTTACATTTATTCCTAGCTGATGCGCACTGGCCAAGGTTATATCCCAGCTATAAAGTTCCATGAGTGTCAATTCGCGATATAACTGATCTGAAACGGCAGGAATGTTTTCATAAGTTGTGAGCAGGTAGGCGATGTCTTTTGCATCTTTTTTTCTGGCATCTGCAGCTCGATCAGTCCACGCAATGAACTTAAGCATTGTCATTCCCTCTGGTGAGGCGACGGGCACATCAAGTATGGGCATATCACTCAGACGCACAATATTTGCGTGATTTAAAGCTTCGACAAAACCGAGCACGCTCATCACAAAGTCACCAGACGGCGGCCATTGAATATTGGCGCGTTCATCTGCTACGCCACCAAAAGGTACTATGTCGATGGGCCAATTATTCGGCCCTATCAATCGGTGTGTTGCAATGGTCTCAGAAAAATTGTTTCTTATTAATTCTCTTCTCAAGGCCGCAAAAGCGGCCCAGGACGGAACCTGTAGTGCAAAGTCTATATCAGCGGTAGCTCGTTGTACTTTGGCTGCGTAACCATAATGCAAAACCATATCGCGCGCAGAAGCACCTACAACTAAGTAAGGTATTTGCAATCTCATGGCACAGCCTGCAACGATTGCGCAGAGATCCGCTACTGAGGGCTCAATCTTCTGCGATATATTCAGCGATGGCGCTGTCATATAACCTCTTTGCGGTTTCCAAGTTGCGGGTATCTGCCGAGGCAATTAAATCGGCGTAGATGAGAATGGGGTGAACGGTATTTGCTCTTATGTAATTGGTGTGTTCATGATTTTGTCTTTCCGGCCAAAAAGGGCGGTATACGTGCACCAGTCTATCAATGGTGTTAGTAGTGTTATTCGCTTTACGTAAGCGTGCAGCGGCAAAAAGTTTGCTGCCTGATTTTTCAGGTACGTACAAGGTGGCCACATGTGGCTTTAAGTAGTCGGTGTATTTAGCCGCAGCAACTTCTCCACTCCAATAAGCGTCGTATTTTTCAATTTCTATGTTTTTCCACCAATTGCCGTTATCACCAATAAACTCCCCAATAAATAATTTTGGTTTTAATTTTTCAGGGTAAGCTTCTACCCAGCGATCCAATAACTTGCGGCGATTAATAAGCTGCCGCTTTTTACCCTTTCCCTGATCAATTAAAAAGCCAGCGCCTACAAAACTCTTTAAGACCTTTCCTACAGCACCGAGCGCAATGCCAGTTTGCTCAGCAATTTCACGGTAGCTTGCGTCAACCAATTGCCGATTGCACAAAAACCCATAGATGACTTTTAAACCGCTGAGATCAAATGTTTTGTTGGTCTCTTGTTTTGTGTTTAGTACAGGTTTTTGGCCGGAGATATGTACATAAATTGGGGGCAAATTCAAATAGCTATTGCCACAGGCATCCATGTATTGGACATCATTTTCCTTCAACACTTTGGCAATATTGGGGTTGAGGTAGTCGGCAACCAGCAACCCTGTAGGCTCTAGTGTTTTGATGCGCCGAATAATAGCGCCAAGGTGCGCTGGCCGAATGTTGCGCTTAACTTCAACCGCTAGAGATTGTGATGGCGTCTGGATCAAATAGTCGGCTTCACTGCTCGAAGGCACCTGTCCACTCACGGAAAAATCCATCCCGGTCTCTCCCTTTAGAGCCAGTAGCGCTTGCGTTAAAACGTCAGATTCTGATGGGCTGTTCACGTTGGATAACTCTGGGGCATTTGTTCATTAAACTATCACGCTCATGATTCATGAACAAGGCGTAATTATGAACGCAGTGATCGCTTGCTGCCTCCAGCGGGAAAATCTATTTGGCCTGTTGTTGAAAACGGGTGGCAGAAGTGGTGGGCAGGAAGGCAGCCTTCCAACAAAAACCACTATAAACAATAGATTTATATTGCTTTCAACCCATATGAGAGTACCCTATGTATATTCAATTAATAACATAGGCTTGTCTCACATGCCTCCTCAGCCTCATGCCATCCTTGAGAAAGGAAAGGTTCATACAACCGGAGACCTTATCAGCCGCCTTGGGCTAAGCCATGCCCAAGCTTTTAGGGTGCTGCAACGTTGGCAGCAGGAGGGTTTTGTTGTGAAGGTTGGACGCGGGCTCTACCAGTTGGCGGAAGACAACCAACAGCAAAACCCTTGGCTGGCTGCCCAGCATCTGGTGCCTAACGGGGTGATCTGCCTAGCCTCAGCACTGGCTTTTCACGAGCTGGGCACCCAATCACCACCAGCGGTATGGGTGGCGGTTGCAAGTAATGCGTGGCGCAAGCAAAGCGATTATCCGCCTCTTGAATGGGTTCATATGGGGGCAGAAGCGCTAAACAGTGGAGTGGAGGTGCATGCAATGGAGGGCGGCAATTTGCGGGTGTTTTCCATTGAAAAAACCCTCGCGGATTGTTTTAAGTTCCGTAACCGCGTCGGGCTGGATGTTGCACTGGAAGCCCTCAAAGATGCTTGGGCCAGCAACCGACTCAACCTTAGCAAGCTGGATGCAATGGCCAAAATTTGCAGGGTGCAGAACGTGCTAAAGCCTTATGTTGAGGCATTGATCGTATGACGAAAACCATTGGCAATCTAGCGGCTTCCATTCGGCAAAAACTACTCAATTTTTCCAAGACACACCACGAACCCTTTCAACAGGTATTAGTAAATTTTGCGCTTGAACGGTTGCTCTATCGGCTTTCCATTTCAAACTATTCTGATCGATTTGTGCTTAAAGGTGCCTTGCTGTTCAGGCTCTGGTTTGATTTGCCACAGCGTCCTACGCGGGATATAGATTTCCTTGGCTTCGGTGAAGCTGACCCAGAACAAATCAAAACTATTTTTGCGCAATTGATAGAGATCGATGCCGAAGACGGCCTGATTTTTTCAACTGAATCCATCACCGCAGAACCGATTAGAAAAGCTGCTGGCTATCCGGGTATTCGCGTGCAATTACAAGCGAGCCTGGATAACGCCCGCATACCCATCCAATGCGATATTGGGTTTGGTGATGCGATAACATCCTCAGCAGTTTCCAGCGAATTTCCAACGCTACTGGATCTGCCTGCGCCTGTATTGCGCGCCTATCCGTTAGAGACAGTGGTAGCGGAAAAGCTTGAAGCGTTGATTAAATTGGCCCGCTTCAATACCCGCCTAAAAGATTATTTTGATTTGTGGGTGTTATCGACAGCAGAACAAATCGACCACGCTGTTTTACCCAAGGCGATTGCCACAACCTTTAAGCGACGGCAAACATCCTTACCCACTACAATTCCAGTCGGGCTCACTAAAAGCTACGCAACTGAAAAGGCACAACAGTGGAATGCGTTTTTGAAGCGAAGCAAACTCGAAGCACCGCCGCTAGACGAAGTGGTAAAGGAATTAGCGGCTATTTATTGGCCGTTGCTGGAAAAATCTAATCACCATTAAATTGGTGGCAGAAGTGGTGGCAGGAAGGCCATATTGGCGACAACTAGGGTTTGACTCCTGCAAGCGTCAAGGGCGCAAGCTGGCCGGTTAGTTTGGCCGCATGACTTAATAAATAATGTATTGATAGTAAACCACTTTTTTAAAATTGTGGAGGCTTTTAAGCCAACTATTGGCCGCATTAATGGCCGGATGGATGACCGGATGGATGACCGGATGAATGGCCGCTGTGCAATAAGGCTTCGCGCGCAGCTTTTGGCACTGGGAAATAAAAAGCCGGCCTTCGGCAGCGGGGCTGAGTTTTTACTCGCAGGCTATCGCAGCTTCCCGTCCAGTCTATGCACAGAAGGTCTCACCGCAGCGGGCTTTAAGTTATTGAGCAACAGGTGCGGGGGTCTTATGCATCCACCCTGTAAATGCCACCCTTGGCCTGCAAATGATGGCAATCAATTCGATACGGAAAGCCTGGGCAAAAACCCCAACGCCATCCAATTTAATGCCATGGTTTATACCGGAGCGCGCCCACCCACCTCAAAACCCGTATCCCCCACCCAAGAGCCCTCATTACAACAATTAGGCTTTGATTCCAGCCAGGATTTTCATGTGTACACCATAGAATGGACACCCAAAGAAGCGACATTTTTAATTGACGATGTGGTGTACCACCGCTGGAATTCGCGCATCAATCTTATCGGCCTGCCGCAAAATGTTTTACTCACTATCTGGGCATCCAACTCACCCAGTTGGGCAGGCCCGGTTACTAGCGAAACGGTTAATGCTAAAGCTGTGTACGATTGGGTTGAGGTGTGGCGGTACACGCCTTAGGCCTATTTCTCATCGCGCTCTGCTGTTGAAACTTCTAAGCCCGGATTTGCGTCCGGGCTTTTTTGTTTTTACTTGGGGTTTGGGAATAACACCCAGGCCCTTTTTCGCCACCTCTTAATAAAACGCCAGCCATTTTTCGAATTACACTGTTGGGTAGTGCTCATCAGCTTGGAAGTTCTCCAGGTGTTACGCCTGTGGGTCTTTAATGCTGCGCAGGGATTTGAGCCTCTGCTCGGGGCAATATCGTAGGGGCGACCCTTGCGGTCGCCCAATAGAATTTTGGGGGAGCCACTGGGCTTACTGCCACCTGAAATAGTGGGCAACCCCATTTAGCATCGGTGTAGGCACATACGCCTTGGCGTTCCAATGTGATGGGGGCGAGCCGTTGTGCACTCGAGCACCTTTGGCCTAAGCTTGAGTGTGAATTTGTGATTGCTTTTAAATCTAGCCTGTTTATTATCGAGTTTAATATTCGGGTTGGTTGGTTGGTTGGTTGGCTGATTTGATTGGCCAAACTGACGCTAGTCAATGGTCTTATGTCTTGGCGGGTTTTGTGATGAGGTTAAACTTTTGTTGCACTAGCAAGTGCTAAGGGAGGTTTTAGGTAGCACTGTAAATTTAAGGATTGGTCAAGGAATGGCGTACACAAGTTTGAGTGGAATTCTTTAATTTTATAGTTGAATGGCTCGCAGGCTGACAAAGGTTTAAAACCGCAGGCCAATTTTTCTAGGTTATTGAATATTTGGTTGATACTTTGCGGATGGGGTTGCTGAGGATAGGTTAGCCTGTATCAAGGAGCAGACTGATTAGAATATGCGCGGCTGAGGGAATGACTGCTTCTTAGATTCCAGTTACCGAAGTTCGATGCAATAGCCTTTAAGCAGATTTTATGTAGGGAGTACTTCGCAAATTCGGCCACCGGCAAACACATAAGCACTTGTAGGTTAGCGACCTGGTTAAAAACGGCAACAGATTTAAAATTAGCAATGCGGTTAAATGGTGGTGAATTTCCCATGGGAAATCTAAGCCATATACAATAGCAATCGGATATAAGGATTTTTAAATTGAAAATTTGCCATATTGACATTCAAAACTTTCGCAAGCTAAAAATCTGTCGTGTAGAACTGGCGGGTGAAAGTACTATTTTTGTCGGTGCAAACAATAGCGGGAAAACCTCTGCTATGGATGCGCTGATTATGTTTCTGAAAAAATCAAAGCGCCGAGAATTAAGCACTACAGATATAACATTATCTAATTGGGCAGCAATTAATAAAATTGCTAGTGACTGGGTCACTAATGCTTCTATAGAACCCCCAGATTTATCTCTAAATGCTTGGCGTCCACTTTTACCAGCTATCGATGTTTGGCTAAACGTAGATGAATTTCAAATTCACTGCATTAGCCACATTCTGCCTACATTAGACTGGGATGGTGGCTTGTTGGGGGTCAGGCTGATACTGGAGCCGGAAGATCCAGAAACCCTTTATAAATCCTATATGGCCGCATATTCAGCAGCACAAGAAACGTTAACGGCGCGCAAGGGCACAAAAGAAAATAAAAATAATGAGTCTTTATCTACATTGACGCTATGGCCAACGTCGATGCGTGAATTTTTAGATAGAAAGCTACAAGTCTTCTTCTCTGTAAATGCTTATGTGTTAGATCCCGCACACGCAACATCAGATCCACCTCAGTTGTTAACAGCATTAATGGAACCGCTTGAAAGCGACCCTTTTGATGGCCTATTCAAAATCAACATCATCAACGCTCAAAGAGGATTCTCTGATCCGAATTCAGGCGAGGGAACTGCCAATACTGACCGCCGCCTCTCCTCGCAATTAAGAGATTACTTTAATGAGCATCTAGACCCTAGCGAACTACCGGAAGCAAGTGATTTGGATGCACTTGAGGCCATGGAAGCTGCCAGAACAGCGTTTGATCAGAAATTGAAGAGCAGTTTTAGCGTCGCTATTGGTGAACTAGAAGGTCTGAATTACCCAGGGTTTAGTGACCCACAGATTGTACTGTCAAGTAAAGTGAATCCTGTTGAAGGGTTAAATCATGACTCAGCTGTTCAATTTAAAGTTGTTCGAAGTGAAGATCCATCGGTGAACGACCTATGCCTACCTGAAAAATACAATGGTTTGGGCTACCAAAACCTGATTTCTATGATTTTTAACCTGATCCGCTTTCGTGATGAATGGATGCGTGTTGGAAAAGTAGGTAAGCGAGAGAAAATTGGTAATACGCCTATAGAGCCGTTGCACTTAATGCTCATTGAAGAGCCGGAAGCACACTTACACGCACAAGTGCAGCAGGTTTTTATTAAGAAGGCATATGGCGTGTTGCGTAATCAACCAAAATTAGGAGAGAAACCGCAATTTTCTAGTCAAATGGTGGTGAGTACGCATTCTAGTCACATCGCGCATGAGACAGACTTTACCGGACTACGCTATTTCCGGAGAAAACTGCTGGCAAGCGAGCTAGAAATACCCTGCGCCATAGTCGTTAGCATGAGCAATATATTTGGTGAAGGAAATGATACATCGAAGTTTGCGAGTCGTTACTTAAAAACAACTCACTGCGATTTATTCTTTGCTGATGCTGCAATTCTCGTAGAAGGGCCGGTCGAACGAATGCTGGTTCCCCACTTTATTAGAAATCACTATCCAGAGTTAGAGAGAAGTTATATCTCCATGTTGGAGATTGGCGGGAGCCACGCACACAGGTTACGCCCTCTAATTGAGGCTTTGGGTATTCCCACGCTTGTTATCACCGATCTTGATTCAATTGAGAAAGAATCTACTGGTAAAGCACGACCTAAGAAGGGCCAAAGCCTTAGAACGGGAAACGATACATTAAAATGCTGGGCGCCAAAAAAAACCACATTAGATGATGTCTTATCCGCAACGCCCAAAGAAAAAACAACCGCCGAAGGATTGGTTCGGGTGGCGTATCCCTGTCTTACAAAAATTCAATATCTCTCAGGAAAAAATGAAGAAGCTATTCCCTACACGTTTGAAGACGCTCTAGTGTTGGAAAATCTCACGATGTTTAAAGCCATAACGGATAGGAAAGGTCTCTTAAAGAAAATGGCGGACGCCGTTACTAAAGCAACTCTAGATGAAGCTTGCGAGGAGATGTTTATTGCGCTTGGCAAGAATGCTAAGAAAGCTGAAATGGCCCTGGAATTACTTTATACCACGGAGCCCAATTTGCTTAAACCTCCCGCATATATTAAAGAAGGTCTTGATTGGCTGAATACTATGTTAATCAGGGACGCGATTTTATGAACTCCTTCTTTAGTTATGCCAGAGGGTGAGCGATGACAGATATAATTGACATAAAATCCGTTGATGATGAAATCTACACTTGTCTCGACCTTGACAAGCCAAAAAGTTTTTTTCTTTTTGCGGGTGCAGGGTCAGGAAAAACTCGCTCATTGGTCGAAGTATTAAAACGGTTTCGTGAAAATAATGTTCATCGCTTACGGACCAATGCACAACAAGTGGCAATTATCACTTATACCAATGCTGCATGTGATGAGATTAAACGACGGCTGGAATTTGATCCTGCATTCAGCGTATCAACCATTCATAGCTTTGTTTGGGAGCTTATTAAGCCATATACAAATGACATTAAATTGTTACTCAAGGTACGGCTTCAGGATGATATTAATGAGCTAGAAATGGCACAACGCAAAGGGCGAGCGGGGTCAAAGGCGGCTGAGGATAGACCGAGACAAATAGCATCTAAACGAAAACGGCTGGAGTCACTAAACACCATTCGGAAATTCACCTACAACCCCAATGGAGAAAACTCGGGGAGAGATTCTCTTAATCATAGTGAGGTAATAGCGTTAACGGCAGAATTGCTCTCAAGTCGGCCACTTCTGCAAAAAATCTTAATACGTAAATTTCCAGTCTTATTGGTTGATGAAAGTCAGGATACAAAAAAAGAATTAATCGAAGCACTTTTTACAGTTCAACGCGCACATAAAACTCAATTTTCTCTTGGACTTTTTGGCGATATCATGCAACGCATTTACACGGATGGCAAAGCGGATCTGGGGTTAGCTCCATTACCTGATGACTGGTTGACACCGAAGAAAATTTACAATTATAGATGCCCGCGTCGAGTCGTTAAGCTTATCAATAAAATCCGAATGGATGTTGATAAAAATCAGCAAGAGCCCATTAAAGAAAATGAAGGTTTTGTAAGGTTATTTATTGCGGATACGAGTCAACCCATCGATAAAGCCGCCTTTGAATATACTGTTTGCCAAAAAATGTCTGATTTCACGAATGACAATCTATGGGCAGATCCAAAAGAAAATAAAACTCTAACCTTAGAGCATCATATGGCAGCACAACGTGGTGGGTTTTCAAACTTTTTCAATGCCCTATATGGCGTCGATAAACTAAATACTGGCTTATTGGATGGGACTTTATCTGGCATAACTTTTTTTTCTGAAAAGATACTGCCTCTTATTAGTAGTTTGGAAGTTAATAATCAATTTTTGGTATCCCGAATACTTAACAAGTATTCTCCGTTAATGTTCAAAGAGCAATTTGAACATAGCGAAAAACCTAAAACAGAATTAAAAAAAGTAAAGGATGCAGTGGGTGCACTGTATACCCTATGGGAAAACAATTCGAACCCAACGTTAAAAAATATCCTCAAAGAAATTAGCCGTAGCGGCCTATTTAAAGTGCCCGACAGTCTAGCCACTATTGCGGACAGGCAGGAAAAAGACTTCGAACTAGCCGAAGATGATCTTGATCCCATTATTGATGCTTGGGATAAGGCACTAGCATCAAGCTTTAATGAATTCAAAAGTTATGTGCAATATATCTCCGATAAATCGCATTTTGGCACGCATCAGGGTATTAAGGGGCTCGAATTTCCTCGTGTCATGGTGATTCTCGATGATGATGAGGCTCGCGGTTTTTTATTTAGTTATGGAAAGTTATTCGGTGCTAAAACCCCTACAAAAGCAGACATTGATAATCAGGCAAATGGCAAGGAGACCAGTATTGACCGCACTAGACGTTTATTTTATGTAACTTGCAGTCGGGCAGAAGAAAGTCTGGCTATTATTGCCTATACCAGTGAGCCTAATAAGATAAAAAATAATGTTCTAGCGCAAGGATGGTTTACCGAAGAAGAAATTACTACATTGTAAAAATACATCAAACGATTCCGCGCGGCGCAAACGCAGGCCTCTGCGAGCCCTATTGGGCCAATTGGGGCAAAAACCGGGCGCGGTTAGAGGCGGCGGATAATACAACAAAAAACACTGCGCCCCCGTTAGCCGCAGTGGATTTTATCTGCACGATTCCACAAGGGGGTATAGCCATGGTTGTATTGAAGTAGAAGGCGTTATTTTTACCCATTTGCGCGAATATCAAAAAACCACGAAGAAAACTGAGCTTATTTTGCAAGTAATCTATTCCAAAGGAGGCAGCACCTATGGCGATACTAAAATTTAATTGTGCATTAGCTTTGTTGTTAATTGCCAGCGCCTGCACCGCGTCTCCTCCGGCGACCCCCAAGCCCGGCACAATTAAAATTGATAATGCTTTGGATAAATGCCAACAGATTACCGGGCAAGCCGTAGACATAGCATCTATACCAACTTTAAAACTCGATTTTAAAACCCTTGCCAGCACGGCCGAGTGTGGCTGTAAATCTATGCTCAATAGCTACAGCGTGGCTATTAAGTTAGACGGCTATTCACGTAGGGTTTTATCCGGCAGTTTTAAGTTCCCAAACCAATCGCCCCTCACCCTCCCCCTGGCCGCCCAGCCACAACTAATAAAAGGCCAAAGCCTGCAGATTACCCTTGGCTGTGAGGCGCCGCTGTAATTGGATCTGAACGTTTTTCTCAAAAAATTGGTCTCACCGTAGAGGCGCTACTGCTTTCACCCAATTTTTTGACAAAAACGCCCATATTCTAAGCCTTAGACGCTCTCGCTACGGGTTCAACTGCGTTCTTCAGGTTAATTCCTCTGGGATCTTTTGAGGGCAATTTCATCAATTTATCAAGCGAGTATTTTATTTGGCGCGGTGTAATATTTAGAAGTAGCTGATATTACTGTAAGAATCATCAGCGAAGATGAGGGAGGCCGTTTAAACAACAACTTCCCACCCTTATTGCAGAA
>DAOQGS010000014.1:0-15667 GCA_035338675.1 Cellvibrionaceae bacterium | reverse complement strand
AATCGGCGAGTTCAGCATCGACGTGCAGTTGCACGTAGACGTTATGCAAGCAGTTAAATTGGTAATCGAAGCGGAATAAGTTTTTGCTTTCGATACACTAAAGGCACGCAGGGCGACCCGCGTGCCTTTTTTTATGTGTTGGTTTTATGTGCTGGTTTTATGCGCTGGCCACTCGGTTTTATGGGGCGCCCCTGTGGCGGCCAGGATGCGCTTGCCAAAAGCCTTGGCAAATTTCTAATCTCACCCTTTGTTCTCCATTGTCATTGAGGTTGTTATGTCTCAAGCAGACTCATCCGCCGATTTTTATTCTGATGCACCGCCGAGCGGCCCCCAAGAGCTGACCCTGCCCCATTCCATTGAAGCGGAGCAGGCCATTTTGGGCGGTTTGATGCTGGACGCCAGCGGCTTTGATGGGGTGGCCGAGGCTGTGGGGGAACAGGATTTTTTCCGTCCCGCCCATAAAAAAGTGTTCGGTATCATGCTACATCTGCTGGAGCACGAGCAGCCTATCGACGTGGTGACCGTGTCCGAAGAGTTGCAGCGCCGGGGCGAGTTGGAGTCGGTGGGCGGGCACAGCTATTTAATTGATCTGGCCGCGAACGTGGCGGGCAATGCCAACCTGGTGGCCTATGCGCGCATTGTGCGCGAGCGCTCGACCCTGCGGCAGTTAATTCAAGCGGCCACCGATATTAGCCGGGCGAGTTTTAATCCCGGCGCTTTGGCCGCCGATGAACTGCTGCAAATGGCGGAAAAAAAGGTGCTGCAAATTGCCGAGGAGCGCCCCAAAGAGGGCGGTTTTATCGGCGTTAACCAGCTACTTAAAACTACCGTTGAAAAAATCGATAAATTATTTCGCTCTGAATCAGATATTACCGGCCTCGCCACGGGTTTGGTGGAATTAGATAATAAAACCTCCGGTTGGCAGCCAGGTGAATTAATTATTTTAGCGGCGCGGCCCTCCATGGGGAAAACCGCCTTGGCGCTTAATTTTGTTGAGGCGGGCATCATGACCCAGCCGCAACCGGTGTTGGTATTTAGCATGGAAATGCCCGCCGACTCTCTGGTAATGCGGATGATTTCCTCTATTGGCCGCATCGATCAGGGGCGCATACGCAACGGTAAATTATTGGAAGATGATTGGCCGAAATTGGAAATGGCGGCGCGCAAAATGAAGGACAAGTTATTGTTTATTGACGATACGCCAGGCCTTACCCCCGCCGAGGTGCGCGCGCGGGTGCGCAAAATTGCGCGCGAATATGGCAATCCAGGTTTAATTATGCTCGATTATTTGCAGTTAATGCATGTGGCGGGCAGCACGGAAGGGCGCACCCAAGAAATTTCGGAAATTTCCCGCTCATTAAAAGCGCTGGCTAAAGAATATTCCTGCCCGGTGATTGCGTTGTCGCAGTTAAATCGCGGCGTGGAATCGCGCCCTAATAAACGCCCCATGAACTCAGACCTGCGCGAATCCGGAGCGATCGAGCAGGACGCGGATGTGATTTTATTTATTTATCGCGATGAGTATTACAACGAGGAAAGCCCCGATAAAGGCATCGCCGAATTAATTATCGGTAAACAGCGCAACGGTGAAATTGGCACTTGCCGGGCAGCGTTTGTGGGTAAATTTACCCGCTTTGAGAATTTGGCGCCGGAGTATTACCAGGATTTTCGCGAGTAAATGGCAAGGCACTAGCGCGGGAACTTGTGGCGCCCAATCGATTCAATGGCGGTTCAGCATTTATGATCAGATGCATTAATCCTTAAGAGGCAATTATGTCGGATTCTCCTTCTCTGCTGGCGCGGGCCCTGATTCCCTTAGGGGTGATTATTTTATTGGCCGTCGCTGCGGCAATTTTTTTATTTTATTTGCAGTCCCAAAGCCCTGCGGTCACTAAACCCTTGGCCCATTTACCGGCCCCTGAGGCCGCCAAAGCACCGGCCCCGGCGGTGCCTGTTGCCCAGGTGCCGCCCGTAGAGGTTCCCGCCGCCCAGACCCAGCTGGCGCCGCCAGCACCTGAAGCGCCACATGTGCCGCGCGCTGACGCTTTTAGCGATACTGGCACGTTGTGGGGCGCTCTGCAGGCCGCGCTTGCGCCTAAAATTGCCGCTTTATTATTGCCCGATGAATTTGTCCGCAAATTTACCATCGCGGTATATGGCCTCAGTGAAGGCCGGGTAGTAGCGCAAAATCGCCCCTATGTGTCACCCGAGGGGTTATTTGCCGTTGCCAAACTCAGTGATGGCCCCCAAGCGCAGTTTCGCCTCTTACCGCAGAATGCCGAGCGTTACGAAACCTATTTAGAGGCCCTGCGCTGGGCCAACTCCGATACAGGGATTGCGCTCTACGAGCGGGCCTATCCACAGCTGCAAGCGGCGTTTGAAGAGCTGGGGTTGGGCAAGCGCTCATTCCATCAAATTGCCATTATTGCTATCGACAATTTGCTCGCCGCCCCGGATGTGACCGGTGAGCTGATTTTGGAGCAGCCGAAGACGCGCTACACCTATTTGGATGCGGAACTGGAAAAACTACCGGCAACCCATAAATTAATGCTGCGCATTGGCGCCAAACACAATCAGGTGGTTAAGCAGCAGCTGCGTCAACTGCGCCAGCGTTTGGTGGCGATTAAGTTTTAATAGCTTTGTTGCAGGCTCTCAGGGATATTCTGGCGCATTTTTTAAATGTAAAAAAATGTGATAGAGCAAACGCAAATGGCGTGCGCGGCTGTGACTGTGGTCACGCCAAACAAGTGGGTATGGGCGTTTAATGGGGTCACACCAATAACCATAAATAAATGAAGGTGTCCCGTGATGTCATTGCAGCCTGCGGTTTCGCTGCCGCTTGTCGTTGATAATTCGTTTGCGAGCCGCCCCAGCGATGAGGTTTATTGGCTACGCGTCCTGCCACCTGAAACCAGCTGGCGCGGCCAGCACCCGAAAATTTGGCAGCTGGTACATGAATTTGATATTTGTGTATTAGAGCGTTTGCGCCAGGCCAGCCTTGCGGGCAATGTGGATTTTGTGTTGGCGACGCGCACCAGTTGCTCAAACGGGTTGCGGGTGATTACCGGCCATTGTTATCTCTCGCCCGCTTTTTCCGATTTGGCGCAGTTAGAATTGTACCTCGGTGAATATTTGGTGGATTTACTGCACATGCATTTTTTTGGCGATCCTAAAATCGAGCAAAGCATTGCCTTTGGTTGATTATGTGTCGCACGCGTTGTGTCGTTTTATTGCAGGTGGGCGCGGGAGTGTTTTATAGGGCGGCTAAGAGTTCAAGCCAGATGCGAATTAAGAAAAATAATCCCGCCGCAAAAACTACCAATCCTATTCACACTTGATTGACAGTTATGTGCGCAAATGTGTGCAAAAACCGAGAAAGCACAAATCCATAAGCATTAAAAATCAGCGTGTTCTTGCTGTGATTTAGGCTGATCGACAGTATGCAGGCGCCGATAAAAATAGGTGAAAATAGGTGGTAGTTGAAATAAATTATTCAGATTGTTCGTCGGGCGGGTGACGTAGGCGGGTTCCTTGCTGAAGTTGAAAAGTTTAAACCCAAAAACCCAAGTAGTGTTCAGCTGCGGTTTTTAGGTTAACCTGAGCAAGTTGTACGGCGTTAAATTTTATCGTCCACCTGCGGCACACAAATGCCACCGCAAATATCGACGTCATTAAACACAATATTCAAGCCAGCGGCGCCTTCATGCGGGCTCCCGTTTGTTATGAGTGATTGTGTTGCGCCAAGCCAACACTAAAAACCTGGTTAGCTGTCGTCCACGTCTTCAAATTCAGCCAATAAATCCAAAGGCTCAATTTCATCGCCTTCCATGTCTTGATTCCAATTGGGGCCCACCAGGGTGAGATCCTCGTGCATGCCCACTAGCCAGTCGTCTAATAGCTCTTCCAGGCTAATGGGGGTTACTTTAAAACTCGCCCACTCGTCGGCGCAGTGGATTTGGGCGTATTCCGGTTGCGACCAGAGGGGCATTACGCTCAGTTCGTCATTCAGGTTGGACTGACACAGGGCCCAACCGTCCGGGCCTTCCAGCCCCCAGACGCACCCGGTGGCTTCAGCCTCAGCCAAAAAGCGTTCGTAGTTTTCGTCTAAATCGCTACCTAATGGATCGACCACAGTCATAGCCTTGCCCTCGTGTTGGGGAACCACTGAAATAAAACCTTATTACCACAACTTTCCTGGCTAAAACGCCGCCGAACTATGCGAGGCTTTAGCCAAATTGTTTATCGGCCACAAATGGGTTGCTGCGCCGTTCCTGCCCGAAGCTGGACATGGGGCCGTGACCGGGGATAAAGCGCACATCATCCCCCAATGGCCAGAGTTTTTCTGCGATACCGCGCACCAGTAAGTCATGATCGCCGCGGGGAAAGTCGCTGCGGCCGATGGAGCCGGCAAACAATACATCGCCCACCCAGGCTAATCGACTGGGCCGGTGAACAAACACCAGGTGGCCCGGCGTGTGCCCCGGTATATGCAACACCTCCAGCTCGCAACTGCCGATGCGCACCTTATCACCTTCATGCAGCCAGCGGTTAGGCTCAAAGCGGGCCACGGGTTTGAACCCCATCCAGCGCGCCTGGCCATCTAAATCATCCAGCCAAAATTGATCGTCGGGGTGCGGCCCCAGGATCGGGATATTTAGTTGTTGGCTCAAAACCGCTGTCGCTCCCACATGATCCAGGTGGCCGTGGGTGAGCAAAATACTGCGCAGGTTAACGCCTAATTGCTGGCTTTGGGCCAATAGGCGTTCAGGTTCGCCGCCCGGGTCCACTAAGGCGCCTTCCATAGTGGCAGGATCCCAAATAAGTGAGCAGTTTTGCTGATAAGGAGTAACGGGGATAATTCGAAATTGCATAACAAAGCCGTGTGCATAACTTCTTGTGAATTTTGCCAGCATTCTAACTAGCGCCGACTAGAATAGATATTACAGCTCCTAACCCAGGCCATGAATGGCATGACCCGTACGATTAACCTCACCGAAGAACAGCGCGATTGCCTGCAGGAAGTCACCAATGTGGCGATGGGGCAGGCGGGCGATAATTTGGCCAGGCTACTGGATACGTTTGTCATTCTCTCCATCCCCCATATTGCGGTGATGACTCCTTCCGATATTGCTATGGCGCTGCAGTCTATTAGTAGCTCTGATTCGGTATCCGGTGTCTGCCAGGGGTTTATTGGCGGCGGCATAGCGGGTGAGGCGATTTTACTGTTTAACGACACAAGTTTTACTGACCTCGCCAAACTCATGAATTATGAGGATGTATTGGATGAGCAGGCCGAACGTGAGCTGTTGATGGACACCACCAATGTATTATTTGGTGCCTGTTTAAAAGGGATTTCCGAGCAGATTGATATGGCCTTTAGCTTCGGGCCGCCCATGGTATTAGGGCAACATCAGCGGCTGGATACCCTATTTGACCCGGCCACCGCCATGTGGCGCCAGGCGCTTGTCACGGAAATTAACTATAAGTTAGAGGGCTATAACGTCAATTGTGATTTATTGTTGATCATGACGGAAGACTCAATTGCACGCTTGTTGCTCAAATTGGACTATTTAATCGGTTAGTTATGGCAAGTGCAGACGAGTTTTTAAATGAATTTCACTGGGTCATGGATGTTTTGCAAAACATCGATGTGGGCCTGGTGGTCTTGGATGAAGAATTTAATGTGCAGCTGTGGAATAGCTTTATGCAAAACCACAGCGCGCGCTCCCCCAGCGATGTGTTGGGCAAAAAAATATTTGAGTTGTTCCCTGAATTACCTGAAGCCTGGTTTCGCCGTAAAGTTCAGTCGGTATCCCTGCTGCGCAATTCGGCGTTTACCACCTGGGAGCAGCGCCCGTATTTATTCCGTTTTAAAAATTATCGCCCGGTGACTGGCCGTGCGGAATTTATGTATCAAAACAGTACGATTATTCCCTTGTCGGATGTAAAGGGAAAAATTGGCCATACCTGTATTATCCTCTACGACGTAACCGAAATTGCCACCAACCGTTTGCAGTTGCAGCGGGCCAACCATCAATTGCATATTATCAGCCGCACCGATGGGCTCACCGGGTTGCTCAACCGCAAAACCTGGGAAGAAATTCTCCAGCATGAATTTAAGCGCTTTGCACGCTACGGCCACACCTGCAGTTTATTGATGTTTGACATCGACCATTTTAAACGGGTCAACGATACCTACGGCCACCCGGCAGGGGATGAAGTTATTCGGCAGACAGCGGCCGTGGTGCGCAATTGTATTCGCGATATAGACGTGGCGGGCCGTTATGGCGGCGAGGAATTCGCTGTAATTCTCACCGATACCGACGCCCAGGGCGCATTAATTGTGGCCGAGCGGCTGCGCAAACAGGTGGAAGCCAATACGGTGTATTACGAAGACCACGTCATTCATTTCACCATTAGCATAGGTATTGCCGAAGTGCACAGCCGTATGTCGGAGCCCACTTTGTGGATCGACAGTGCTGATAGAGGCCTGTACCGCGCCAAACGGGCCGGGCGCAACCAGTGTTATATCTACGAGCCTGAATAGGCGCCAATTCCGCCACGGCTTAAGCATTAGGCGGCAAGCTGTTAAGATGCGGCCCGATTTTAACTGCGGGCCAGCCTATGCATCTTTTCCATCACATTAAATCCCTCCGTCAAGCTCTGCAGCAGGCCCGTGCCGAGGGCAAGCGCATTGGCTTTGTGCCCACCATGGGCAATTTACATCAGGCCCACTTGGAATTAGTCAAAATCGCCCAGTCCCAAGCGGATTTTGTGGTGGCGAGTATTTTCGTCAACCGTCTGCAATTTGGCCTCAACGAAGACTGGGACCGCTACCCGCGCACTCTGGATGCCGACTGCGAAAAACTGCGTTCAGTGCAGTGCGATGTTTTATTTTGCCCCGATGAAATTGAAATGTATCCCAACGGCATGGATCAGCAGGCCAAGGTGATTTTGCCCACCATGGCCGATGTTTTGTGCGGTGCGAGCCGGCCTGGGCATTTCACCGGTGTGACGACGGTGGTGTCTAAATTATTTAATATTGTGCAGCCGGATATTGCTGTCTTTGGTTTAAAGGATTATCAGCAGTTGGCGATTATTCGCCGTATGACGGAGGATTTGTGTTTCCCAGTACAGTTAGTGCCAGGGCCGATTGTGCGCGAGGCGGATGGTTTAGCCATGAGCTCGCGCAATAGTTTTATTTCCGCCGCCGAGCGCCCGCGGGTAACGGTTTTATATCAAAGCCTGGTGCAGATGGCGGCGGCGATTGAAGGCGGCGAGCGAGATTTTAAAGCGCTGGAAGTGCAGGCGCGCGCGCACATTGAAGCGGCGGGATTCCGAGTGGATTATGTGAGTATTTGTGAAAGTAAAAGCCTGCAACCGGCCGCCCATGACGATACTTCTTTGCAATTACTCGGCGCTATGTATACGCAAGGGGCGCGGTTAATTGACAATATCGCGCTGGAATTAGCCGCAGAGGATTGATCTGAGTCGGGCGTCTTTAAATATTAACCCAGCGGCATTTTGTGCCGGGTTAATAATGGCGGCGTGGATGCCGCACCGGCGGTGCAAACCGCCGTGAGCTGCCCTAAAACAAGAAAATCCACGCATTTTCGCCAGTTTTAGGGCAGCGAAGGCTAAATAGATCAGGACGATCCTATTTAGCCGCCGGGTTAATAAGCACCCTGATACTGATTACCGCCTTTAAAGTTTTCTTAGCTGGCAGTGACAGTATATGTTTTCTCAATAAATTGCAGCATGCACTTAATCCCGTAGGTGACCGCGTGCATTAAATTGCCGTTAAGCGATCTGTCCCGCTGTAAAAAACGGCATCTATAGTTATTAAGTGAACTTGAGGTTTAAGAGGTACCCATGCCTGCCACCGCCGTAACTGTCGCCGCCGTGCAAATGGTGAGTGAACCCAACCTTGCCGCTAATCTTAAAAAAGCCGCTGAATTATTATCCGAAGCTGCTGCCCAGGGCGCAGAGTGCGCCGTGTTGCCGGAGAATTTTGCGTTATTTGGCCAGGCCGGTTCGGCTAGGCAGGGATTACTGGAGAGCCAGGGGCAGGGGGAAATACTGGAATTTTTAGCCGAGCAAGCCAAAGGGTTAAACCTGTGGCTGATCGGTGGCACTATTCCTTTGGCCTGTAACCAACAGGGCCGCTGGGCCAATGAGCATAAATCCTTCGCCAGTTGTTGTGTGTTTGCCCCCAGTGGCGAGCAGGTGAGCCGTTACGACAAAATTCATTTATTCGATGCGGGGGTGATGGATGCCGTGGGCAGTTATCGGGAGTCCGCGCAATTTGAGCCGGGCAGCGCGCCGGGTTGGTTTGAAGGCCCTGGTGGCAAGTGGGGTTTGGCGGTGTGTTATGACCTGCGCTTCCCGGAATATTTTCGTCTGTTAAGCGAGGCGGGTTGCCATCTGCTAGCGGTGCCGTCGGCCTTTGTGTACACCACTGGCCAGGTGCATTGGGAGGTATTGCTGCGGGCGCGGGCCATTGAAAACCAGTGTTTTGTAGTGGCATCTAACCAGGGCGGCCACCACGGCGGCAGCCGCCGTACCTGGGGGCACAGTATGATCGTAAACCCTTGGGGCGATGTGCTGGCGGTGTTGCCGGAGGGCGAGGGCGTGATTAGCGCGCGGTTGGATTTAAATGAATTACAGGCGTTGCGGGCGCGCATGCCGGTGTTGAGCCACCGGCGAATAAAAACCTAACAAGGCGCAGACGTTTATCGGGGCGGGTACATGAGACTCATCCGCATACGCCACACATCCCTGTGCGCGGTGTTTTTTAGGTATCGGGTGCGCCTTCGCTGAGATCCCTGACGATTTCAAAAAAACCGTAGCCGCCTCTATATACCCAGCCCTCTTGCTGCTGGATGGCGTGTACCTCAAACCTGGGGCCTGGATACCACTGGCCAAGCGTGCCGTCGGGTAACAATTTAACCGAGTTAAGCCGCGTGGCCCCACTGGCCTGAGTAAAGCCCCCGCCGATATAGATACCATTGCGAGCCGCCTCCAGTGAGTAGACATTGTAGCCGTTGAGTTTGGCATCTAAAGGGGTTAGGGCGCCTTGTTTGTCCAGAGCGGCAAAGCGCAGTCGAGGCTGTTGGTTGACCTCGGTAAAGTAACCGCCGACGGCAATCGAGTTGTCCATCAGGGTAAGTGTATTGACCAGCCCATTCACATCCGGCGCCCAGTCGGTTAAACGCGGCGATTGCTCGGTAAAATCAAAGGCGGCCACATGATTGCGAAAGAGGCCGTAGGCTTCATAAAAATAGCCGCCCACGTACAGGGTGTTGCCATCAAATGCTAGGGTGTTTACCCAGCCATTTAGCCAGGCATGCCAGTCTTGAACGACGCCACTTTTGGAAACCCCGGCGAGAAAATAATGGGGTATGTCGTCTATGGCTTCGAAGCCGCCGCCCAGATAAACCACGTCACCCCTTATGGCCATAGTGGCAATTTGGCCCGAGGCTTTGGGAGCCCAGGACTGTAAAACTCCATCGGTACCTATGGCGGCTAGATTACTGCGGCTAACACCCCCGATGCGATCAAAGGCTCCGCCCACATAAATCTGCTCGCCCTCTAGCAGCAGGCTATTTACCACTCCGTTTACTGCGGGGTTCCATTCGGTGATGGCGCCAGTGGGCGATACGGCGGCAAGCCCTGTACGAGGCAGGCCGGCGCCTAACACATTAAAAACACCGCCAGCGTAAACCGCGCCATCGGTCAGTGCCAGCGCGCGGACGCTATAGCCGCCGACATTCGGATCCCAGGGCAGCAGATTTGCTTGGTTATCCACGGCGGCTAACAGGGAGCGGGTTTGGCCATTAACCTGGCTAAAGTCGCCGCCCAAATAAATGGTGTTGCCCTGTGTTGCCAGGCTAAATATCCCGTTGCCGGTCAGCTGCGGGTTCCAGTCGGTGAGCTGGCCTGCGAGGGTCGCGGCGGCGATATGGTTGCGGGCGGATCCATTAATGCTTTCGAACACGCCGCCCAGATAAACAGTGCCATTGGCTATGGCAAGGGCATGCACCACCGGCTCCCTGCCGCCGAAGCTCAGCGCGGAAGTCAACGGCCCAATCAGCCCCTCGGTGGTGATTTCGGCGAATGCGGTCACTGGCTCGCCGTTTACCTCCGTAAAGGTTCCACCGACGAAGACGCTATCGCCCGCCACGGCTAAGGCGTTAACCGCTTTATTCGTCTGTGGACTCCAGTCTGTCAGCTCGGCTAGGTTGAACACTCGGCCGCTGATAAACATCAGGCTTATGGAGGCCAGATGGGGGCGCGTTTGAGTGCCGATGTGCGTGAACTCGCCGCCTAACACCAGGTTGCCGTTCTCTTGCCGCGCCAGTGCGTAGACCGGGGCGTCCGGGTGCATCGTGATCGCTTGTGCTGTGCCTGAGGTGTCGAGCAGGGCGAAATAAGGCGAGCTCTGTCCATTCACCTGATTGAACTCACCGCCGATGGCAATTGAGTTCTCGAATGCCACTAGTGAGCGCACCGCGCCGTTGGTGGTGGGTTGCCAGGGCGACAGGGTGCCGTCTTGGGTGATGTGGGCCAGGTTACTTCTGGGTTCGCAGCCTACGGCGCCAAAGTTCCCCCCTATATACCAACCGCCAGCACCGTCGCTCACGACAGCGAAGACGTGGCCATCCACCTTGGGAAAGTTGCGGGGCGCCCCGGTGGTGGCGTTGAGTACAACCCCTGAGCCGGTGGCGGCGGCGAAACGGGTAAAGTCGCCACCTAAATAGGCAGTGCCATCGGCGGCCAGGGCAATGGAGCGCACGGTGCGATCCGGTGTTAGGTGTGCGATGGAGTCGGTTGTACTGGAGCAGGCGCTGGCGTTGCTGGGTTTTAATGCCTCGGCAACTTGGCTGTGGGCAGGCCCGTTTAAGACGTTAAAACTGTCTTGAAACGCGCCTCCTGCGAGCGTCACTGAACCGTGCCTTATATAGCCCGCCTGTTTAACCATCAGTAAGTTGTGTACACCTTTTTCGAAGTGGCCGGTATCCAGCGCAGCTTGGGGCAAGGGCAGGATTATGGCCCCATCGTCACTGCTGAGGTAAGGCAGTTTGCTGTTCGACCAGCTACCGGTGGCCAGTAAAAGCGGGCCATTAGGGGCATCGAGCTGATAAAAGCGCACGGTTTTAGCCGCGTCATTGAGCAGCTGGGCGCCTATGTGCATAAGGTTGTTACCCGGCAGCCACACCGAGCGGAAACCTTCTGCGTTCGGAGCTACATCGGCAGAGAACAGTTCGTTTAATTCCGTATGTGCGCCTTCATAGGACTGGTTGGGGCCCCAGGTATCCACCGTTTCACAGTTGCCGCCGTAATTCTGCGCGAGTTTGTTTTCATCCCACGGGCAGCGCCCGCTCTCATCACCGGGGTTAAACCAGATTTCGTAATAGTCATTTATGGCGGTGGGGCGCAGTTTGTATAGCTTGGCCCCGGCGGTAAATTGGCTTTGTGGGTTAATGCGGTTGGCAAGCCCAGGTATATCCGAATAGTTACTGAAAAAACTCGCCACGGTTTGGCCGCTAAGATCCAGGGTTTCGGTGGCGGCAAGTTTGAACGTGGCAGGTCCTTCATCAAGGCTGCGCAGCAAGATGGAGCCGTCACTGTTGTATTGAGTGACCTGCAAAATACCCTTGGAATTCGTCCAGCCATTGGCGGTGAGGATGAGGGTATTGCCATCGATGTAGCTGGGTTCGGCAATAAATTCCGTGCCTACCAACTTGTAAAACTCCTCCCGTTGCATACCCACTAGTGCCCCGTGAATATAGGCTTCGGAATCGTCGGTGGGGAAGAGGTGGGCGTCATACCAATGCAGGCCGCCTTCATCACGCACTAAATTAACCGCCGTATTGAGCAGGCTTGGGCCGCCCGATGAGCTTGAGGATGAGCTGCTGGAAGAAGAACTTGAATTACTTGAGGAAGAACTGCTTGAGCTACTCGAGGACGAGCTAGTTGAGGAAGAACTGCTTGAAGACGAGTTGGAGCTGCTCGAGGAGGAGTTAACCGAGGAGCCACTCGACGATGAACTGCTGGAAGACGAACTACTTGAGGACGAGCTGGTGGATGATGAGTTCGATGAACCACTGGGCGGGCTGAGCTCATACAAGGCGATTTGTACGCTTAGGGGGGTGGTATCACCCACATAATCGCCCAGGTTGCCCACAACAAAATCCAGGCTATCGCCTTGGTTCAGTTGCACACGTGGCTCGGCAAATTTAGGGTCGCCGCTGGTGGTTGGGAAGCTTGCGAGCGCTGCCTGAAGGTGCGCATTTTTGATGACTTGGGCATTGCTCTCACCGAAATCGCCGCCAAAAAACTGTGCCTTAACGGAGTAGAGGCCGCTTGCTGGGGCGATAAAGCGCAAGATGGCCTCGTCCGCCTGCGCCGCTGGGCCAGGATGCAGAGCCACCTGGCCTGCCGGGGTGCCGTAATAAGCCGGGTTGCCGGTGTTTAATACGATGCTGGGCGTTCCCGCAGTGAGGTAGGTTTTGTCCTGCCAGCGCAGGGCGTTTAGCTCGGTGGTGTATTGGTCAAAGTACTTAAAGTCATAGCCGGGAACAGCGCCTGGGTTATACCCATAGCGCCAAACTCCATTGGGGTTGGCGGATGGGTCAAAATCGGCGGCGGCATCCCACGCGCGCAGGGCTTGGGGTTTGCTGGTGGGCGTTGGGCTCGTCACACTCGCTCCAGTGGCGGTGACGCTCAGGGTCTGGCTGCGGGCGCCCACACTCACTTTGACCTGGGTCGTCTCCCCTGCGGTGTTGGAGGCCCGTGTTAACACGCGTATGGTTTGCCCCGGCAGAATAACGCTGGCGATGTCGGTAAACGCACCATTGTTGATTGAGTAGTAGCCGCCTTGGATGCTGATCGGGCTTGGCCCGGTAATACCGACCAGCGCGACGGCTTCGCTGGTAACTTCTCCGCCAGCGGGCGCGCTTTTGGGCGCAAAAGTAAATTCTTGCGGCGTGATGATGCTGTCGGTGGCCGGTGTTGCGCCGTTCACGGCTTTGAAAGTGTCCAGCAGGCGTTTGCCTTCCAGGCGCGCATCGGGGGTTTTAGTACGCGCATCGGCACTGTTGGCGCTGAGGGTGGCGGCGCTGGTGAGCAGGCGCGTTTGCACCTCGGCCGCAGTCATCTGTGGATTGGCCGCCCAAACCAGGGCCGCCGCCCCGGATACCAAGGGGGTGGCGTAACTGGTGCCGGTTTTAAGGCTCCAAGTATTGTTGTTATTGAGGCTGAGTACATCTTGGCCGGGGGCATAAATCGTGGCGTGCAGCAGGTTACTGCAGCGCGTGTAGTCTCCCGCTTGCCACTGCGCCAAGCGGTTTTGCTGGTCCAGTGCGCCGGCCACTAACAAGCTCGCTTTTAAGTCGGCGCCATTGCTGCACTGGCTCTCGCTTGCAAAACGGGCCGGGTAGATGTGTTTGGATTCACACAGGCCATCCACCGGCACTGGGTTGCCCGCAGCGACAACACTTAAGCGCCCTTGATCGGCCGCCTGGCAGAGAGAGTCGCGCAATAAGTTGTTGCTATCTGCCGCGGCCCCCGCACTGATATTGATAATTTTGGCTTGCGCTTGAGTCAGGCTGTGGGCAATCAACTCGCTCATTTTGTACTGGCTGCCGTCGCCTTTAAGAAGGTTGAGTGGATGCAAGCTGGTATTCCAAGCCACCCCCGATGTGCCCGTCTCTTGGTTGGGCTTAGCGCCCACCAGGGCGGCAACACCGGTGCCGTGTTCCACGGTCGCAGGCTGGTCATTCGCACAGCCTAAAAGGCTCAGCGCACAGTTAACACCAAAATCAATCACGGCCACGCCCCGCGCACTGTCACCGCCACCGCTGATGCGCCAGGCCTCAGGGGCGCGGATGCTTTTGAGATACCAGTGGCACTGCTCGCCGCTGCAGGGTAGCTGGGAGAGTGGGATGGTTTCCGTGGGCGAGTTGGTTTGTACATTAGTAAAGGCTGCTGTGATACCGGGCAATTGGCCCAGAGCGGTAGCCTTTTGTGCCAGTTCCTCGGCGCTTGAAGTTGCCACGGCCACTAAACAGCGGGCGACGTTGGGAATACAGCCCAGAATTGTCCCGCCCAGCGGTACTACCAGGGCATTCAGCTCTGCAAGGCTAGGGGTGCGGCCAGGGGCGAGCTGGATGACCAGCTCATTGGCATAAACACTTAAATTCAGAGCTGGGTCTGTTACCGTCAGGCCCGCATTGGGCAGGCGGGTGCGGGTGGGGATGTCGGTGACCCACAGGGGCATAATGGAGGAAACCTGCGGCACCCCATTTACCAGGGTTTTCGCACGAAAGTAGCGGATCACTGGTTGGTCCGCCTGCAGTGTCACCTGCAGGCTAAAAATACCATCGCCCCGGCGCGCATCGCCTAAATCCCCGCTATCGGTGAGTTTGCCAAGGGTGGCCAGCAGCTTGCCCTGGGCGTCCACCTCTTCAAGCTCTAGGGTGCCTGTTGCCGCGAGGGAGCTGACCTGCGTAAAAAAGGTGACCGGCTCAGCCGCCCCCGGAGCAATGGTCATGGGGGATGTAGACAAACCGCTGAACACCGCAGGTACATCCTGAGGTTTACTGCTGCCCGAGGAAGAGCTGCTGCTGGATGTGGATGCTGCCGGCGGTGGGGAATTGGATTTTTTACTGCAGGCAGTGAGGGCTATCAAACTTAGAAGGATTAAGGGGAAATACGCGCGAATTTTTATGCTGATAGCCATGTTGGTTCCTGGTGTAAAAACTCAATATGAATGGAATGGGTTGTTCAAATTTAAACTCGAAAAACTATGAGTAAAAATCTTGGTTATATTTAAAGGGCGATCGATTGCCCGATTAAAAATCCCGTTTTTAGCGCGCTGTTACCAGGTTTTACCAAAGCCGGGCCTGGGTGTGGATCGGGCAGTAAATACGGGTTGGATTAGTGTTTTCGCAATGACTAAATTGGTTTGGTTCTGCCAATGGCTCAAGTTTTCAAATCGCCCGGGTGTAAAACTGAATCCTGGCGCTTAAACAAAGCAAAAAAACCAAATTAGCCCATGTGTTTACCTAAGCTGAAAAGCCGCTCTTTCACCACTGATTAAATCAATCACAATATCCCCGGAAAAACATCTTTGATTAGCGAAGTCACACGATAAATTTTCAGTCGACATCTTGTAGGGATCTGCAAACAGAGTTCTATTCCCATTGAGCAGATCCACTTGTAAAAATCCAGAGATAGTGTCCACAATAAATGCATGGGTGCCGTTTTTGTTGGCAATAGCAACCCCAGGGTTACTATAAAGTGTGCGGCCAGTGCCGGTATTGGCATCCGTAATAATACCTCTTGCTCCATTGGCAGGATTAATTTTAACAATTGCGCCATTCCCGACGGTAGCTAAAACCTGCTTATTTACAGTGTCGTACGACAGGGCGCGCACGCTGCCTAAATCGACTCCACTGCCCACATTTGTATCCGGGTCGCTGATGACCACACGATTCCCTGTAGATAAATCAACCTGAATTAATGCTCTAAAATTGCCGATAAACACGCGATTATTCGCTGTATCCAACGCCAGTAAATGATCGCAATTATTAAAGTTAGGCCCAGTGCCGCGTGCCTCACCAGAGATCAGAGTGCGGTCGCCGCTGGTTAAGTCTACGTACAC
>DAOQGS010000013.1:0-15762 GCA_035338675.1 Cellvibrionaceae bacterium | reverse complement strand
CAGTGCAAAATACCCTCGTTCGGAAGACCGGCCAGATTTTACTGCCAATGTATTCCCTCGCTGTCTTGCCGTTATTACCTGCTTAATTCCGGGTATTGCCTTATCCGCTGCAATAATAGATGGTCAGGGCGGTGAATATGTGTGGGGGGTACTGGCCGCGCTTATCCTGTCGTCAGTTTTATTCCTGGTAATAATTGTATTCCGGCGTGAACTCAACGAACGCTTGCGCACGAAAATGGGCGTGCGTAAAAGCGCAGATCCAGATACAAGCCCAGTATTTGTCTGGCTGTCTCTCGGTATGACAGGTGTTAGCACCCTGGTTGCATGGATTGCACCCCTGTGGTTAGGCGCTACTTTGGGTACAGTGCCAACCCTAATGTTAGGCTTGGCTGGTGTGGTTTGTGTCGGAAGTTACTTGGTTTTTTTGACACGTAAAAGCTCATTCCCTACCGTTACATTTTTAGTATTCACATCTGTAATTCTTAGCTCATGCACCCCCTATTACATTCGACTAAGTGCTCCATACGAACTCCACCAAGATAATAGGCAGCCCGGTGACACAAGGCCCAAACTAATCGATGAGTTCACTCGATGGAAAGGGTTGCAGGGAGAAAAATCGAAAACACTAATAGTAGTGGCCGCCTCCGGTGGAGGTATTACTGCAGCCTATTGGACGTCGAGCCTACTTGCAACCTTCCAAGACATTGACCCTGAATTTGCGCCTCGGTTGTTTCTCATAAGTTCAGTATCAGGCGGTTCAGTTGGCGCAGCGGTATTTACTCAAGCTTTGACATGTGAAATGAATTCGGCCGATATGCGAAAAAAAATTGCAGCTGTGTTAGGGGAAGATTTATTAACCCCAGTTCTCGGCACAGCGCTATTTACAGATATGTTTTTTTGGGCACCTGGTCCTTCGATCTTGGCGCACTACGAAGTCAAACCCATGGATCGCGCAATAGTTTTCGAAACTAGGCTTGAAGAAATGTGGCGCGAACATTTTTCAGAACAAAAAGAATGCTCCGGTCTTGATCAAGATTTTCTCAAGCAGCGCTCACTTACCGGGAAGTGGCAACCAATTTTAATGTTAAATTCCACTCACCAGGAAACAGGACGCCCAGTCATTCAAAGTCAAGTCAAATTGGCAGATGAAGACTTGAGCGTTGGGCGCCCATTTGAGACTGCGATTGATTTATTCTCCGTTGCTAGACACGACTTGAGAATCAGCACCGCAGCTCACAATAGTGCTCGTTTTCCGTTGGTTAGCCCTGCAGGGCAGATCCGGCCAGAGCCCGGCAAGCCAGCACTGAAATTAGGGCGGCTTATTGATGGCGGCTATTTCGAGAACGACGGTGCTTATACACTGATGCAGTCTTTAATTGCTCTAGGCAACCGACTCGATAATATGCAAGTAGTGGTCATCCAAATCTCTATCGATTCTCCCCGGCCGTTTGAACCGGACTACAAAACAGCGCAGCCAGAATTTATTGCTGATCAAGTTGCTCGTGCCCCTCACGTTGCCAACGATTTGCTAAGCCCAGTCTTCGGTTTCTTTGTTGCGCGAGACTCACACCAGGAAGATGTTCGCGACCGCCTACGGGCCTGGACGTTAGCTCGTGGCCAAAACGGTGTTTATTTACATTTTCGTGCATTGATCCCCGAAGAGCGGCGCGATAAACCAGATCCGGTTAAACCTCCTCTGGGTTGGCGCCTTTCTGGCGGGTCGCAGGAGCAGCTACTAAACCGGACCCTTTGCTTGGACCGCAACTATAAAGAATGGGAAAAATTAGCCCCCGTGTTAGGTGATAACAAAGATAAGGTACAGCTGTGCGGCCCTTCAAAGGCTGATTATTGAGGGCATCCAGTGCAGAAGGTATGGGAAATGAGTAATCTTTTAATTCGCCTCTCGGTCGGTGTCATTTTTTATAATGACTATTTTGATGGCCGACATACGGCAAATCTTTTGGCCTACCTGAACGAGGCTAGAATTATTAGCTACAAGCTTGGTTATTGCGTTGGCGAGGCCGTGCAAGACTTTTAAAAAAGGCCTCTGGTAAACATAACGAAAACCAAGTGTGGATTAATCTCTGCCCCCATAAAAAAGCCGACCCATTGCTGGATCGGCTTTTAGGCGCACAGAATTACCATCCTGCGCGCTTAGCACCTGATTAATTCGGGCAGTTGACCCGTTCGGTATCCACCACTACATCGTCGATATACAGCGTACGCGCTTTGCTGGTGGAGTGATATTGGTCGATGCCGATGTGTAATTTATCGAAACTGGCTGGGCCGGACCAAATATCATCCAGCGGATGGCCCGCGCAACCGGCTACCGCACCTGAACCAGTAGCCTTATCCTTCACGCTCATGCCCAATTTAGTGCCATTGAGCCAATAGGTGAGAGTGTTAGTGGTGGCATCAAAACGCCATTCAAAACACGCCCAGGTATTTTTAGGCACGGCTACATAATCGGCGTGGCTCCAACAATCGGTGAGGGGTGCACCGTAGGGTGAGGTGTCGTAATTGCCCATAAAACTTTCATGGTTGCCGTCCACACGGGCGCGATAAATGGCGCGATTCGTCTCGGCTAAGCGAGTGGTGGCCAATACATTTGCAGGGCCTGATGCCTCGATAAAAGTAAAATCACCTGCGTTTTCACTCACTGCGGGTGTTTTTAACATGACGCGCCCGTAATGGTTTTTGGCCAGGCCGGTGAATTTACTTAAATCTAAATCCACACCGTTAAAATTAACCTTGCCACCTATAGCAGAGATTTTTAGCGATTTAGTTCCCGAGCTTTTTTCTTCAACTGTTAACTCGGTGGTGCCTACACTAGTCCAGCGGCTGTTAAGGCTCGCCTCTTCAAAATCCTCGCAGATTACGCCTGTTCCCGCCGAACAGGTAGTTTTGCTGGGAACATTAAAACCCGCTTTTACGTAGGCGGCTACATCCGCTGCACATTGGCCGGAGCAAGTGCCAGGCGCTGATTTCGGCATAAATGCCGCAACATAGCCTTCAAGGCTATAGGCGGTACCATTTTTTGTGCGCACCACTGCATTGGTATTTAAAGCGGGTGCCGACGCGCCTGCGCCAGCCACGCCGTGGCAGCCAGCACATTTGCTGTCGTATTGGGTTTTCCCATTGGCCAAATTGCCAATTAAACCGCTTTCGGCAAGGGCAATCGGCGGTGTGCCGGGCAGCGGGGCGGCGGCAAAACTGCCGCAATTATTGCCTTCAAATACACCGATATTATCCAAATAAACATCCACATCACTCTTACCCATATTAAAGGCTAAACGGGCGGTGTCATCGGTGGAGGTGGCGGCGAAGGTATATTTAATCGTTTGATAATCGCTGGTTAACGCGGCGGTTTGGCTGCCGATTAAGCTGTCATAGCCAGGTGTGCCAGCTGCGTCTATGTCAAATGTAATGGAGCGCGCAGCCTCGGCTTTGGCGTCAAAACAAATGGTGTAGGTGGTGGATTGTTTGATGGCAAGGCCGTGGGTTAATTGAACATGCCAAGATTCAGTAGATACCTTATTGATAACTGCCTTAAATTCGCCGTTGTAGGTGAGGGTTGCATCGGTAGGGTTATCGCTAAAATTCATCTTGCCAGAGGCAAAACTGCCGTCGCTGGTGAGTAAATTTGCAGCGAGGGCGGCGCCGGATGAGCTGCTTGACGAGCTGCTTGACGAGCTGCTAGAGGAACTACTGGAAGAACTTGAGCTGGAGGATGAGCTGCTTGAGCTTGGGCCCGGATTTGATTTGCTCCCGGAGCCGCAGGCAGTTAAACCCATAGTTAAAAAGCCGGTTATCAATACCGGCGTCCATAACGGCTTGTTTGTAAAAAACATACAAATACCTTTCTATTATTGTACGGAAGAATAAAGCACCTATTTATCAATCGTTTTATTAATCGTTAATGTCTGCTCGCTACTTAATTGAGTTAAATATGAGCAGAATGGGGTGCCTGTGATGGGGTTGCCAGCGCGTGATACAGCAACGCTGACACATTAAAACTTCTCAAACTAAAGAGCCAGCCAAACTCGCCTGGGTACAATAAATTTTGTGATGCATACGCAGACTTTAGCCCGCTAGAAAAGACTACAGGGTTTTATCCCTTTAGGCTGCGGGGTGATTAACGAATGCATTGGCAAGGCGCAGCTAAAAATAAGCCAATATACCGGCTTTATGTGATTTATTAACCCGGCATCAAAAGCCGCCGGGTTAATACTCAGCGCATTCTGCTGAAGACTAGTATGAGAAAAATAGCGCATAAGAGCGTGCATCCAAAGTGCCCCGTGAATGCATAGTAAAGGTAATGCGGCCGCAGCAACAGACGTTGTTTATCCTCTACTTGGAGATTTTTATGCCTCTTTCAATTAAATTCTCAACACATTGCTTGGCCGCACTTGCCACTTCTATGCTCTTGGTGGTGCCCGCACACGCCAGCTCCATTCGCGGCCCCATTTCATTCGGGCCGGATGCGCGGGTCAAAATAGAGTGCCCGGGCCAACCAGCGTTTAATAATGCGGTGCAGAGCGAAGTGGTGGGGTTTGGTAATTTCGCCCAGCGGGTGAATATTAAGCTGTTATATCGCCCGGATTTAAGCGCCGACTTTAATTTAGTGCCGGGGACGGATAAATACACCAAGGATTATTTTGTGGCGTTAAATAGCTATCTGGGCAATTTCCCGGGCCCCGGTTATTACGCGATCAATATGCGCAACAATAATAGTTTTGTGGTGAATTTGCCTGCTAACGAAGAATTCGGCATTAACTGCCGGTAAAATCCATACAGGCCGCCTGTGTACAAAATGCTTCTGAGCGGGTGGCCTTTTTATGAAGGATGTCACTGGGGGGAAATATGCCTGAACTTGATACCGCTAATTGTTCAGATGCTGCGCTGGCTGCAGCCATTAAAGAGCGCGATCCTCGCGCCTTGCATCAGTTATATCAATTGATGTCGGGGAAATTACTGCGCCTTGCGCTGCGGATTACACAGGATAAAGGCGCTGCAGAAGAGGTTGTGGAGGATGTATTTGTACACGCCTGGCAGCATATGGAGCAATGGCAGGCCCACAGGGGGAGTTTGGTGGCTTGGTTAAGCATGTTATGTAAATCCCGCGCATTATTATATTGGCGGCAACCCCATGCGCAAAAATGGGATTTATTTGCCGATACCCCCGAGTATTTGGAAGAGGGGAGTGCTCAGGCAGATCCCTTCGAATGGAATATTCAATTATTTGCCGGGCCGTTAAAAAAGGCCATCGCACAATTAAGCCCGCCGGAACAACAAGTATTAGGCGCTCTGTACCGTTTGGGGTTAACCCACGAAGAAACTGCCCAAGCGACGGGGCTTCCTTTAGGCACGGTAAAAAGCCATGCCCGCCGCGCCATGGCGCGCTTGCAACAATCCCTTGTGTAATCGGAGCGAATTTATGCAACAGCCAACTGAAAATCCCGACAGCTCCTTAGAAATGCGTATTAATCGCCGCGTTGGCCGCGGCCACCATCGCAATAGCCTATTTAATACCTGCCATTTAGACGAGGGTGAATGGACGCTTATGGCGCCAGGGGTTGAATTTAAACAGGCCCATACCTGTGCGCGCCACGATACCTATTTATGGCGTTTGGCGCCCGACACCCGCTTGCCTGCTCACCACCACGATACCGATGAAGAATCCATATTAATTAGCGGCGACATTTGGTTGGACGGCGAATACTGCGAGCCAGGCGCCGTGCATTTTGCGCCCCAAGGCAGCAGTCATCAGAGTATTTTTAGCGCCCAAGGCGCTCTGTTGGTAGTTAAGCGCTATAAATAGCGCGCAATTTCATGCCTGTGCGGCAGGCGTTTTTCTCTGTTTGCCCTGAGTGGGCCGGGCGGCGTGATTGATTGCGGGTTTTTGCTGTTCAGTCGCCAGCTGCAGCATTATTTTTAGGCTGAATGTGTAACACTTGCGGGCTGTTTTGTGCGGCGTGATTTTGGCGCATGTATAAAACGTTGACTTTTATTGTTACGTTTAACAGCCGGCCTTAACCGATGAAAAAATTCTTCTTGTTCAATCTTCTGTTGCTGTGTTTGTGCGCCTGTGCACAACATCAAACACCAGCAACACAATTTAAAGCTCGCGCCGATCAAGCAACGCCCGTCACTGCGCTTGGCAGCCCGGACGGCAGCATACAGGTGGAGTTGGTGTTATCCAGCGAGGGCCGCTTAAGTTATAGCATTCGCCGCCACGGGCAGATGGTTGTGCTGTCGTCCGGCCTCGGCCTTGTGCTACACCATAATGAATTTGTGGAGGGTTTAAGCCTGGTGCAGATAGCGGATATTCAACCGCTGCAGGAGTCTTATCTGCTTAAGCATGGCAAAAAACATGCGGTTAATAATGCTGCTAATGAGCGTGTGGTGCGCCTGCGCAATAAAGAAAATAATACGCTGGAGGTTATTTTTCGCGTATTTAACGATGGTATTGGGTTTAAATACCGCGCACTGGCCCATGGCGGGGCGCCACAACATTTTTTAACGGAATTAAGCCAATTTACCTTGCCGGCCGACGCTAAAGCCTGGTTGCAGCCCATAGCCCCTGCACAAACCGGTTACGCCAATACCAACCCTTCCTACGAAGAATATTATCAAATGGATATTGCCGCCGATGGCGCGCCAGTATCTGCCGCTGGCTGGGCATTTCCTGCCTTATTTCGCAGCGGCGACACCTGGCTTGCGATTACCGAAGCGGGTATGGATGGGCATTTTCACGCGTCGCGTTTACAAACGGATGCCACCAGCCCAGGCCGATATTTAATTGGCCAACCTTCGGCGCCAGAGGTGTTTACCGGCGGCGCTTTATTAGCGCCAGATGCGCCTATTATTGAAACGCCCTGGCGGATTATCGCCATGGGCAGCCTTAAGAATTTAGTGGAATCCACCTTGGGAACTGATTTTGCGTTACCAGCTAAGGCGAATATGGATTTTGTCCAGCCGGGTGTAGTGGCCTGGAGTTGGGCGCTATTAAAAGATGAAGGCACTCGTTACAACACACAGCGCGCATTTATTGATTATGCCGCCCGCATGCATTGGCCCTATGTATTAATTGACGCCCTGTGGGATAGCCAAATTGGCAAACTGCAAATGGCGCAGCTGGCACAGTATGCGGCGAGTAAAGGTGTGGGCTTAATTCTGTGGTATAACTCATCGGGCGCCTGGAATACCACACCCCAAACACCCAAAAATATATTAATCGACCGCTCACGCAGGCTCGAGGAATTCGCCTGGCTCCAGCGCATTGGCATTAAAGGCCTAAAGGTGGATTTTTTTGCAGGCGATGGGCAATCCATGTTGGCCTATTACACCCAATTAGCCGAAGACGCAGCCCAATTTAATTTAATGCTTAATTACCACGGCGCCACCTTGCCTAGAGGTTTACAGCGCACCTACCCGAATATTTTAACTATGGAAGCGGTAAAGGGGTTGGAATTTATTACCTTTTCACAAGCCGCCGCCGATGCAGCCCCCAGCCATATGGCCATGCTGCCTTTCGCCCGCAATTTATTTGATCCCATGGATTTTACACCGACGGTTCTCTCGTCCATTCCCGGCATAAATAGGCGCACCCGCGTGGGGTTTGAATTGGCTGTGAGTGTGTTGTTTTTATCCGGCTGGCAACATATTGCCGAAACACCCGCAGGCATGGCGAAGGTGCCGCATTATGTTAAAAATATCCTGCGCGATTTGCCGGTGAGTTGGGATGAAACCCGTTTTGTTGACGGCTTTCCCGGCCGCTATGCGGTAATCGCGCGCCGCAAAGGCAACCAATGGTATGTGGCCGCTATTAATGGCCAGCCCAACAGCATAGACTTAAATTTAAATCTGGATTTTGTGGGCAACCAAAAAGGCGAGTTGATTGGCGATGGTATGCAGAGCAATCAATTTGATCGCCGCATTATTAAACCGGGCCAAGCTGTGTCACTAGCACTTAAACCCTTTGGTGGGTTTTTAATAAAATATGCGGAGGAATAAACAGGAATATGCTGCAGGGTTTATCTGTGCAATCGCTAACAGCGTGGCAATGGGTACAAATTAAATAGTTGTATCGTATGCAGCCTAAGCGAAATCCGGAGTTGTGCATTAACAGCTTGTTGAAATACTACCTTGCTAGCTCTGGCGGCGTTAAATTTGGCGAAAAAATCCTCATTTACTTAAGCGAAATCCGGGGTTGTGCATTAAACCTAAAAACCGCAGTTGAACTCTACTACGGCTGCCTAATGCTTGAATCTGCACGCTTTTTTATCAAAATTTGACTCACCGTAGAGATGACTACTGCTTTCGCCAAATTTTGATAAAAAAGCGCCCATATTCGGCGCCTTAGGCACCCTCGCTACGAGTTCAACTGCGGTTTATAGGTTAAAACCCGGATTTCGCTTGCGCTCCATCCAGGCTACTTGGGGCTGAAAATTCTGTAGCCATGGCAATGCCGCCAAGGCCGAATAATTCTCTCCTATTAAAGCTCTATACGCACACCCAGCGAGTATTGTTGGGATGAAAAATTCTCATACCCCAGGGTTTGTTGCGCGGTAATAAAAGCGCTAAAACCATTGGGGAATACTGCGCTGGTGCCGAGGCTTACTTGGTAATAACTCGAATCAAATTCCTCCGGTGTCATTACAAAATTTGCTTCGCTTAAAGGCCCATAGGCAAAGGTGCCGGTGACGGGATCTTTGCTGCTGGAGGCGCGGCTAATAAAATTGGCGCTGGCGGTGGGTGTTAATACGCCCCAGCTAAAATTCAGCGCATATTGCCCCTGCAGGCCCGCTTCAATTTTGGTTTGTTTTTCTTTTTGCTCGCCAATGCTTACCTCATAACCACCTAAGTTATTTTCCCCATAGGCATCGAGGGTGCTTTGGGTTAGGCCCACTTTTAAGCTGGGAAATAGGCTTAACGCGCGGTAGGAGAATTGGTATTGCAGCGTGGTAGTCGCAAACGTTTGTTGCCCGCTGGTGGAGGCCGCTGATGTCCATTCATTGGCTTGGGTGTCGTTGTAATGAATGCGGCGGTTTATATCGTAACTGCTATTGCTAATGCCTAATTGCACATCCCAGCTAAAGGCGTCGAAATTAAGCAGGTGATAAAAAATAGCGGATTGGGTATCGGTGGTGACATTGCCGTCTTTATTGAGAAAATCCATGTCATTTTTGCCAAAACCACCGGCAAGGCCAATAACCCAGTCTGAGGATAAGCGGTAGTCAACGCCCACTAATAAACTATTGGCGGAATAATTAAAGCCGTTCTCAAATTGGGTGCGGTCTTTATCGGCGGTTTCAATTTGCGCCGTGGCAAATAGGCCCCAGGGCGAACTGCGCAGATCATCTCCGGCTGCACCGCCGGTTTCTCGCTCCCAAGACTTGCCATTAAGGCTAAACGTATTGCCACTGCCCATGGAGCTTAAGCGCTTGCCGAGGGCGGCGCTAACGGCTTCGGTGGCGCCAGTGGCAGCTTTGGCGAGGGCGAGGGTTTCCTCCGGGGAAATTTGCCGAACAACTTCATCAAGGCCGCTCGGGTTGTTAATTTGTAAATAAACCAAACCTGCGCAGCGCTGTTTTAATTCCAGCTGGCCTTGGGCCAGGGTGTTGCTGTTGGCGCTGTCTAACGCGTCGCAGGCTTTTACCAGTGCCTGCCCCACCGACTGCTGATTGCTGCCCGCAGTGCTACCGGCAAAGGCGACTACGTTAATCACTATGGTGCCGGTGGTTTGCTGGGGCGCGGTTTCGGTGGAGGCGTTGGGTATGTCTTCTAGGGTGTAGGTGAAGGTGACCTGGCCTTTAAAATCCGCCGGTGCGGTGAAGACAATGGCGCTGTCCTGTTGGCGCAAGGTGGCGGTGCCCACGTTGGGCCTGCCGATGCTGGCAATGCGAATCAGGTCGCCGTCGGGGTCGGAGTCGTTATTGAGTGCGTTGATGGTGACGCTGGCGCCCACGCTGATGGTGCGAAAGTCATTGTTGGCGGTGGGGGCCGCCGCCCAGCTTAAGGGGGCGCCGATAGCGGTGAGTGTGCCGATGGTGCCCAGTAGGAGTGTGCGCATGGGAGCCTCTGTGTTAAATAATTAAAAGTGGGAATGGGGGCGGATGCTAGGTGTGTTTGCGCCCTTTGACAAGCAAAAGGCTATGTGAATAGTGCCAAACAGGCGGCGGCGCGCAGAAATAGCCTGTTATTAACCGCGGCGGCTTGCTCCGCCGATCGCCGGTGCGGCATCCCTGCCACCGCTATTCACCCGGCAAAATTTAACCCGGCACAAAAAGCCGCTGGTTAATCAGTTGGCAATTAATATGTAAAAACATATGTATTCAGCACTATTTTGTTGTGGCTGGACGTGGTTCTCGTGTCGCATAGCAATCACCAGGCGAATGCGTGAGTGTTGTGAGCCCTCAATAACTCCCCCGCAGTGATGAATACAGATCCCATCTATCACTGCTGCACCGCGATCGATTCTGCCGCTTGGTTAAATCTGCCGTAATTTGCCGCCCGCGCTTAGAAGGTAAAATAAGGTGTGCTGAAATAAACTGTGCCGAAATAAGCTGCGCTAAAAATAGTTACCTAAAAACAACAGGCGAAAAAAAAAGCTGACATAGTCAGCTTTTTTATTGAGTTTAATTCGACCTGAGCGGTGTGAATTAAGCTGCTTGGCTTAGAGCCTTAATTTGTGCATTTAAACGGCTCTTGTGGCGAGCAGCTTTATTTTTGTGAATGATGCCTTTATCGGCGATACGGTCAATCACGGGGACAGCTAATTCGTAGGCCGCTTTAGCAACTTGAGCGTCGCCAGTTGCAATCGCGTTAACGACTTTTTTGATGTATGTGCGAACCATGGAACGCAGGCTTGCATTGTGTAAACGGGCTTTGTCGTTTTGACGTGCGCGCTTTTTGGCTTGGGGAGTGTTGGCCACCGCAGGTGCTCCTACAAAAAAATGAGTGTGAAAATTCGTTGTTTGGGCCGATTAAGGGCTGCTTGATTTCGCAAAAAGCGGCTAGGCCCAATCAGGGACGCGGTATTATCCGCGTTTCGCCTCTGCTGTCAACTTTTTACCGCAGGGGCAGGGCGGGCCTGAGCACCCGGCCGCACTTTTGCGCAGGGCTCAGGCTGTTAACCTCTAGCGCTGCAGGTACTTAATTTTACCCGGCACGCCATCCCACTCTTCAGCATCTTCGGGGGATTCTTTTTTCTCGGTGATGTTCGGCCATACCTGGGCTAATTCGGCGTTGAGCTCCAGGAAGACTTCTTGATCTTCGGGCAGCTCGTCCTCGGAGAAAATAGCATCCACTGGGCACTCAGGCTCACATAGGGCGCAGTCGATACATTCGTCCGGGTGGATCACTAAAAAGTTGGGGCCTTCGTAGAAGCAGTCTACGGGGCAAACCTCAACGCAATCCGTATGTTTGCATTTAATGCAGTTTTCACCCACAACAAATGTCATTTTATAAACCTCGTAAGCTTAAGTGGCACAGGGCACAAATAGGTGTCGATTGTGAATCGGCGGGCATTGTAAGCAAGCAAGCCTAGGCTTGAAAAGCTATTGTGGCAATTCACGCTGTCAGCTCCAGCTCCTCTTTTAATTTGTAGATAAGTTTGAGTGCATCCAGCGGGGTTAATTTATCCGGGTTAATCGCGGCAATATAGGCGTCGAGTTTCCCGGCGGAGGAGAAAATATCTCGCTGCACCTGCTTGTGGCGGCGGGCTTTGGGTTCTGCCACCGCGTTATCTTCAATAGTCGCAACTGGACTCTCGCTGCTACTTAAAACCGGCGTGGGCGTGCCTTCTAAAATGGCCAGTTGCGCCTTGGCGCTGTCGATCACGGCGGCGGGAATGCCGGCAAGTTTTGCCACCTGTAAACCAAAACTTTTACTGGCCGGCCCGGCTTGGATGTGGTGTAAAAACACCAGACGATCCTGATGCTCCGTGGCGGCTAGGTGCACATTGCCCACTTGGGGTAAGCGCTCGGGCAGGCGGGTAATTTCAAAATAATGGGTGGCAAACAGGGTGAGGGCGCGCACCCGTTGCGCTAGGTATTCAGCGCAGGCCCAGGCTAGTGAGAGGCCGTCGTAGGTGCTGGTGCCGCGGCCCACTTCATCCATTAACACCAGGCTGTTGTCGGTGGCGTTATGCAGAATATTGGCGGTTTCGCTCATCTCCACCATAAAAGTGGATTGGCCGCCTGCTAAGTCATCGGATGAACCTATGCGGGTAAATATTTTATCCACCAGGCCCAAATGGGCTTCTGAGGCGGGCACATAGGAGCCTATTTGAGCCATCAGCACTATAAGCGCGGTCTGGCGCATATAGGTGGATTTACCGCCCATGTTGGGGCCGGTGATGATCAGCATGGGCTGGTCGCGGTTGAGGTTTAAATCATTGGCTACGAAGGGGGTGTCTAACACCGCTTCCACCACCAGGTGGCGGCCCTCGCGAATATTAATGCCCGCTGTGGTGGTAAAGCTCGGCCGACACAGGCGCAGAGTTTCCGCCCGCTCGGCGAGGCTGCTTAACACGTCCAATTCACACAGGGCATTGCTGGTGGTTTGCAATGGCAAGAGATCTTCATTGATGCGCTCGATCAGCTCATCGTAGAGCTGTTTTTCCTGCGCTAAGGCTCGGCTCTTGGCTGAGAGTGCCTTGTCTTCAAAGGCTTTTAATTCCGGGGTGATAAAGCGCTCGGTGCCCTTTAGGGTCTGCCTGCGGATATAGTCGGCTGGGGCCTGTTCGGCTTGGCCGCGGGAGAGTTCTATAAAGTAGCCCTGCACCCGGTTATAGCCCACCTTGAGGGTGGAAAGCCCAGTGCGGGCTTTTTCCTGCTGCTCTAAACGCACCAAATAATCTCCGGCGTTGGTGCTGATGGAGCGCAGCTCGTCCAGCTCGGCATCAAAGCCTTCGGCTATAACGCCCCCGTCGCGAATCACCACCGGCGGGTTTTCCACCAGGGCGCGTTGCAGTAACTCGGCAAGGGCCGGGTACTGCCCCACCTGGGTGGCCAGGGCGCTGATGGGGGCGCTTCTTAGCGGATGTAAAAGCTGTAATAGGCTCGGCAGGGCGGCGAGGGATTGGCCTAAGCGGGAGAGATCCCGTGGCCGGGCCGAGCGCAGGGCCACGCGGCCTAGAATGCGCTCTAAATCGCCGATGGGTTTAAGCTCGTTGCGCAGGGCTTCGTATTGGTAGTTGGCCAAGAGGGCGGCGATGGCGTCCTGGCGCTGGGTGAGTTTGTCGGCATCGCGCAGGGGTTGGTGCAGCCAGCGGCGCAGCAGCCGCGCGCCCATGGGGGTGACGCAGGTATTGAGCTGGGCAAAGAGGGTAAATTCTTCGCCGCCTTTTAGGTTCTGATCTATCTCCAAATTGCGCCGGGTGGCGCTGTCCATGGCAACAGTCTGCGCCAGGCTTTCCAGCTGTAGGCTTTGAATTTGGCCCAGGTGCGTGCGCTGGGTTTCTTTGGCGTAACTGTACAAAGCACCTGCGGCGCAGAGAGCCTGGACGGCTTCATCGCAGCCAAAGCCGATCAGGTCGCGCACCGCAAAATGCTGGCACAGCTGGCGGCGGGCCTGGTCCAGCTCAAATTCCCAAATGGGCCGCTTGCGCACGCCGCGCACCGGCAGGGCGAGCTGTTCATTATTGAAGGTGTCGGGAATTAACAATTCCGCTGGCCGCAAACGCTCAAGCTCCGCCTGCACCTCTTGGCTGTCTTTTAATTCCATAAGGCTGAAGCGGCCGCTGCTCATATCCAGGCTGGCAAGGCCAAACCCTTCCGCAGCAGGGTATAGCGCCACCAATAAATTATCCCGGCCTGCGTCCATAAAAGCTTCGTCGCTGACGGTGCCGGGGGTGACGATGCGCATCACCTGGCGCTCCACCGGGCCCTTGCTGGTGGCCGGGTCGCCGATTTGTTCGCAGATGGCGATGGAATAGCCGTTGCGCACCAGTTTGCCGATATAGGATTCCGCCGCGTGGTAGGGCACTCCGCACATGGGGATAGGCTCGCCCGCGGTTTTACCCCGCGCCGTGAGGGTTACATCCAATACGCGGGAGGCGGTTTTGGCGTCGTCAAAGAACAATTCATAAAAATCCCCCATGCGATAAAAAACCAGCTCGGTGCTGTGCTGGGCTTTGATGCGCAGGTATTGCTGCATCATAGGTGTGTGTTGGTCTGTTGGCTCTATTGCGTTCATTGAGTATTTATCTTTTAACTTGCTGATTTAATTGTTTAAATTTAATTTTTGGTGAGGCGGTTGATACACCATGAAATACCCTGATGCACCCCGTAATCGCATAAATTAGTATAGGTCAAAGTGTAGGTTGTTTGAGCTATACTAACCTAAGAACAAACAACCTATACTAATCTAAATGTTTCTTTCTAATTTTGAGACTTGGACTAATTATGCCTATTGCCCCTCAAGACGATAAGCCTACCAAAGCTCTAACCAGTAGAGCTATTGAGGCCATGAAGCCTGCTTCAAAGGAATTAGCTGATTCGGGAGAGAATCGTGGCCTCAGAGTAACGTGTGGCGCTAAAGGGATTAAAACCTTCGTTTATCGTTATCGAAGCCCACTCACCAGAAAATTAGTGCAAATAAGTATCGGGCATTATCCCACAGTCTCACTGGCAGAGGCTCGTCTCAAGTGCTCAGAGTTAAAGTTGATCCGCGCCAATGGACGTTGTCCTGCTACTGAACAGCGTGAGCGTGCTGCAGTAGAGGCCAAAATCAATCAGGAAAAAAACCTTTCCGCCACTTTTACTGTAAGAGATATGGTTGAGCTCTACCTGACGCAGCATATTGAAGATCGCAAAGTAGACGGGCGGGTTATTCCCGGTGCCCGCAAGTCAAAAGGGCAGAGTGAAACTAGGCGCACCCTCTACGGGGACGCAGTGAGAGTGTTGGGTGATCATCCTGCTGCGAATATCACTCGTAAAGACATCACCTCGATGGTAATGGCGATTATCGAGCGAGGTGCGAATGTTCAAGCCGGTAGCGTATTGCGGGAATTGTCTGCTGCCTATGAGTATGCGATTGGTTTGGAGAAACTGCCTGATACATTTGCTAATCCTGCCTTATTGGCAAAAGCAGGGTTGAGACAGGCAAAGATCAAATTAACGTCGGAACGCGGAAAGCGGGTTTTATCTGAGGCCGAATTAAAAAAATTACTGCAATGGTTGCCAGGCTCAGCCTATACCACTACACAAAAAAATATACTCAGATTTACCCTATGGACAGGCTGCCGCACTGGCGAAGTTTGTGCGGCGGAGTGGCGTGATATAGATCTCGATAAAAAGACTTGGCACCTGCGAGATACAAAAACGGGTGTGGAGCGATATGTACAGTTATCCCATCAAGCTGTCGAATTTCTAAAAGTGCTGAGCTTAACAACGGGCGACTATTTGTTTCCATCAATTAAGGGGAAAAAGCCGCTACAACAAAAACAACTCACGGAGCAGGCATGGCGGCTAAGAACTGATGGACGTATGTTGGATATTGAGCCATGGACTCCGCATGATTTGCGCCGCACTGTGCGTACGGGTTTATCCCGGTTGGGTTGTCCGAATGAAATAGCTGAAGCGATTTTGGGGCATTCTCGTAGTGGAATTGAGGGAACTTATGATTTGCACAAATATGAGAAGGAATGCGCTCATTGGCTGCAGGTGTGGGCGGATTTCCAGAGCAATCTTCTATAGATTTTTTAGAAATGTAAGAAGCTTATTTTTCTCTGAATAGAGCTCTTTAACGGAAGTC
>DAOQGS010000012.1:0-16015 GCA_035338675.1 Cellvibrionaceae bacterium | reverse complement strand
ACGTACACCAATGAGCAGGTGCTCAGGGAGCTTTTATCTAGTACAAACGCAGCATTGTAATAAATGTCTACTTGCATCGCTTGAATGCCACCAAACTTTAGGCCTGCGCCAATAGTGGCATTTGAAATTGGCGACTTTTTCCCCGATGACAAATCGATAGAAAATAAAGTTGATAACGAGTCCAAACTGTCTACACCAATAACTCTATTGCGTGGTGTGTCGATATCCAAATAACGGCCATAAAATACCGCGCCGTCATTGGTGTTATTGCCAGTTATAACGCTGCGCGCATTTGTTGTTAAATTAATTCCATAAAGTGCTGATGTGCTTTGTTTGGTAACCAATACGCGCTTGTTGTTGCTATCAAATGCCAGCGATAATGGATCGGCTATCACCGGACCAGATCCAGCAGCAAGATCAGTCATTATCGAATACACACCGGTAGTGGCGTTGACTGTATACAAGCTATACGCAGAATTAAATGTCGATGTGGTTGGCGCTACCATTAATATTCGATTATTGGCTTTATCAAAAGCGAACGCTTTTTTGCCGCTGGTTACATTGGTTGGGTTGAGATCGACCCTATTACCCGTAGCTATATCAACGCTTACGAATTTGCCACGATTTGCTTCAAGTACAATTAACCGGTTGTTATCGGCATCATAGATAACCCCATCGTGGCCGCTTAATTGTGAGAATTTTGTGCCTGTTCCTATGGTGTCATTTGAAATAGGTGTAATTACGCCTGTGCTGACATTTATTTGTGCGACCGATTTACTGTAAACAGCGAATAATCGGTTATTTGCCGCATCAAAAGTCAACCCATCCGGGACCCCATTGCCATATGGAGCTACCGCCGTGCGGTTCCCCGTGGCTATATCAATGGCTAACACGCTATTGGATGAGGACTGGCTAGATACAAACAGGCGCTTATTAACAGTATCCACTGCAAGAGCATAGGCATTTACAAGGTTAGGTCCGGTGCCTCGTCCCGAGGTGTAATTAGCCGATATAACTTTTCGTGAGCCATCAACAATATTCGCGGCAAGCACTTTTTCGCCATCAATTACATAAGCAAAATCACCGTCTAGTGCCAGCGCCGATGGGTTGGTGAACGGGTGGTTATTCGACACCGGTTGCTGCACCGTACTGGTAACACCGTTTGCAGCCTTAACTTCCGCGCGAATAGTGCTATAACCTTTAGAAATGGGAATTGCTACAGACCATCGCGATGGAACCATGCCATCGATGACCACAGCGGTACCATTTACCGTCATCGAACTAATATCTCGCGCACTGACGATGCCATCTTCCGTATCGATTAAATTACCAGATACGGTAATTTGTGTTTTTGCTTCCATCAGGTCTGCGCCAGCAGTAGGAAAGGTTATTTGCGGCTGCAAAATAGCGACATCGGTTACGGAAATTTCTACATCCTGCGTGGCTACTCCTCCTTGGCCGTCGCTTACCGCAACAGTAAATCGGTAAATATTGTTAGCGTCGGCATCCGCTGGAGCTTCAAAATTCGGTGGGTTTCTTACATACACCGCGCCAGTGGAGCTATCAATAGTAAATAGATTTTTATCCTCGCCTGCACTGATGGAATAACTCAATGGGTCGTTATCGGGATCTGTCGCTGAAGCGGTATAGACAATACCGGTTTTATTTTCAGGAATACTCGCGGTGGGAGCAGAGGTAAATACCGGGCCGCGGCTGCTCACCACTACTTCGCTTGAGCGAGTTGCAATACCCACCATGCTGCCCGTCAACGCTTTGGGGGTGACTTCAAACGCAAGCTTTTTGCCGACATCGCTATCCTTTACTAAGTAGGTGAGCGAGGTTGCCCCGCTGATCGCCGTGCCGTTCAGAATCCAGCGAAATTGGCTGGCGCCTTCAATATCGTTTTCAGCATCTAGGTAGAAATAAGAACCCGTAAGGGTATCGCCTGCAACTACAGAGCCGCCATTGCTATCAACCAGGCTTATCTGCAGCACTACAGGTACCGCATTGATGCCTGATGAGCTAGACGATGAGCTGGAACTTGAGGAGGAGCTTGAGCTTGAAGATGAACTGCTGGAGCTGGACGAGGTACTTGAGCTGGAACTGCTGGACGAACTAGAGCTTGAGCTAGAAGAAGAGCTTGAGGAGCTGCTAGAGCTGGACGATGAACTGCTGGAGCTTGAGGAGCTACTGGACGAACTGGAGCTTGAGCTAGAAGAAGAGCTTGAGGAGCTGCTAGAGCTGGATGATGAACTGCTGGAACTTGAGGAGCTACTGGACGAACTAGAGCTTGAACTGGAAGAAGAGCTTGAGGAGCTGCTAGAGCTGGACGATGAACTGCTGGAGCTTGAGGAGCTACTGGACGAACTAGAACTTGAGCTGGAAGAAGAGCTTGAGGAGCTGCTAGAGCTGGATGATGAACTGCTGGAACTTGATGAGCTAGAGCTTGATGAAGAGCTGCTTGAGCTTGAACTCGATGAACTCGAAGATGAGCTGCTTGACGAACTGGAGCTAGAACTGGATTTTCCGGATGAGCTGCTAGAGCTGGACGATGAACTACTGGAGCTTGACGAGCTGCTTGAGCTTGAACTGCTTGACGAACTAGAGCTTGATGAAGAGCTAGATGAATTCGAAGACGAACTGCTAGAGCTGCTCGATGAACTAGAGCTGGTCGAACTGCTTGAGCTTGAGGAAGAGCTGCTAGAGCTTGAAGAGCTGGTCGAGCTTGACGATGAACTGCTAGAGCCATTCGATGAACTGGCGTTGAGTTCTCCCGACGAGCTTGATGAGCTACTGGAGCTTGATGAGCTAGACGCTGCAGAGCTGCTAGAACTTGATGAAGAACTGCTGGAGCTGGACGCGCTGCTGGTGCTTGAACCGGATGAGTTCACCGGCAACGCCGTCACCACAACCTGCTGGGTTTGCCCGCCGATACTGACGTTGATAGGCGTACTCTGGGCGGCTGGGCCGTCCTCTTTGGCCATAAGTTGCAGGCTTTGGCCGGGTTCGATCTTGCCTGCAATATCGGTGAAGGGGCCGCCGTCGATGGAATAAAAACCGCCCTCTACTTTAATAGGCACGGGCACGTTGATGTCTTTAATGACGACCGGGGCCGTTTTGCCTTCATTGCTGGCGTTGGCTACGGCGCTCCACACTACGGGGGCGGGGGTGTTGTCCACCTGGGCAGGCAGGGGTTTGCCGCTAACCGCTTGGTACACATCCAACAGGGGTTTGCCGTCTAGGCGCGCGTCGCTGGTGCGCAGGCGCTCATCGGCTTGGGTCAGGCTTAAAGGATTGGCGTTATCGAGGATACGGCTGCGCACCTCGGCAGCGGTGAGTTGCGGGTTGCTCGCCCATACCAGGGCAGCGGCTCCGGCCACTAAGGGGGAGGCATAACTGGTGCCGGTTTTAAGGGTCCAGGTGTTATCGCTGCTGAGGCCCAGAATATCCTGCCCCGGCGCGTAAATATTGCTGTAGAGCAAGTTGCTGCAGCGGGTATAAGCGCCCGCCTGCCATTGGGCTAATTTATTCTCTTGGTCGGTGGCTCCTACCACTAACAAGCTGCTTTTAAGGTCGGCTCCGTTGGGGCAAACACTCTCTTGGGCAAAACGCGCTGGGTAAATAAATGCCCCTTCACACTTGCCCTCGACAGGCACCGGGTTGCCCGCGGCTACAACCGTAAGGCGCCCTTGGGCTGTGGCTTGGCATAGGGTATCGCGCAGCAGGTGTTTGATATCGATAGCGGTACCCGCGCTGATATTAATTACGCGCACCTGCGGCTCGCTGAGGCTGCGGGTAATTAATTCACTGATTTGATACTGGCTGCCGTCGCCCTTGAGAATATTGTAGGGGTAGAGGCTGGTATTCCAGGCGATGCCCGCTGTGCCTCGGCTGTTATCGGGTTTGCCCGCAATAAACGCGGCTACTCCGGTGCCATGGTCAATCGTATCGGTTTGGCTGCTGGTGCAACCGAGCACACTCAGGGCGCAGTTCACACCGAAATCAATCACCGCCACCCCGCGGGCTTTATCGCCGCCCCCGGCTATCTGCCAGGCTTCTAAAGCGCGGATGCGCTGTAAATACCATTGGCAATCGGTACCGGTGCAGGGCAAGTTGCTGCTTACCGCGCTGTCTTGCGCCGTTGTACGGGCGCTTAAGTAGGCATCTTGAATACCCAGCTGTTGCCGCAGTGTTGTTAAAACCTGGTTAAGGCCGTCTAAGGTGGTAGTGGGCACTTCCACCAGGCAGCGGTTGAGGCTGGGAATACAGCCCAAAACCTTGCCGCCGACGACGGCGACCAGTTTGTCCAGCGCGGCCTGAGTGGGCAACACCCCTGCGGCCAGCTCAATTACCACCTCATTGGCAAACACCTCTTGCTGGGTTTGTGTGTCGGTCAGCGTCAGGCTTAAGTTTGGCGCCCGGGTGCTGGTGGCAACATCACTAACCCACAGCGGGATAAGGTTCGAGTATTGGTTTTTATCGTTAAATAAGGTGCTGATGCGAAAAAAGCGTTTGTTTGCCGCACCGGCCTCAAGGCTTACGCGCAGGCTATAAACCCCATCGCCACGGCGCTCATCACCATCCTTGCCATCGTCTGCCAGGTTGCCTAAGGCCCCCAGCAGCGCCCCTTCGGCATTTATTTCTTCAAGCACTAGAGGATGGCTTAACTGCTCTAGGTTCTGGCTGACCTGGGTAAAAAATACTACCGCAGTGGTGGTATTAGGCGGCAGGCTAGTGGGATTTACCGATGGGGTAGAGAAGGACAACACCGCTGTGGGCTTGAGGCTGCTGCCTGAGGATGAGCTACTGCTGGAGGAGGAGCTGCTGCTGGATGTAGAACTGCTCGACGAGTTGCTGGGGCTATTATTGCCGCCACCGCCACCGCCACCGCCTTTGCCGCACCCCGTGGCAGTTGACAGCATTAGGGTTAAAACAAGGCTTTTAATTAGGGCAGTGGCTAGGGTTTGGCGGGGCATGGTGCTTCCATCGCAGTAAATCTTGAGTGGTGCGCAGTTTAGCAAGCTGCCGCAAATAATAATCTTTCCCATGCCCCATCTGTGAGAGGAGTCAAATATCGACGCCACTTATTGCGTACTTATTGAAATAAGCACGCGCTCTGGGCGGCCCTGTTCTCACACAAAGCTTGTATTGCCATCTAAATTCCGTTTACATGCCGGGTTTTATGCCGCACCACGCCCCCTAAAGAGGATTCATCATGCACCCGCACTCATCAACAAAAATTGTAAAATTCACCAGTATTTTCGCAGCCCTATTAAGCATGAATGCCGTTGGGCAGGCTTTAAATGAGGCGATTAATGTTCAATTGAGTGCGGCAGTTTCGCCCTGTTCAAATTTGCTCGGTGCCGATGATGGCGGAGCTGTTTTAACTGGTGGTTTGCTCGATATTTGCGGTCGCTCGTCGCCCTTTGGCAGTGTTCCAAATAGCCAGGGTGCAAGCACGGCCAATACCCAAAGCCTCGCGGGTGATGCCCGTGGTTTATTGCAAAATGCGCGGGGCGACACCGGGGTAAGCCAAGAAATAACAGCGAATTGGTCTTTTTTTGCCAATATCGAACATGAAACCTTGAACCATGATGCAACTGCATTAGCCGATGGTTTTGATTCCGACGCATTAAGGGTAAATGCAGGCGTGAACTACGCCTTCAGTGCGAACAATCATTTAGGTATTGCATTAGTCAGTAAAACCCATGAAGGGGATTATCAAGCAGGCGGTGATTTTTCCAGTGATAGCATTGGTGCGCGTTTAATTGCGGACTTTGGTTTAACGGAAAATACGTTCGTACAGGTTTTACTGGGGCGCGATAATACGGATCTAGACCGCAGCCGCAAGGCTACCTTTTTCGATACTGCCGATGGCGCGGTGATTTATTCGCTCAGTGCTAGCCCTAAATCCGCTTACAGTGGCACTGAAACCGAAGCGGCCGCCGTGTTGGGGGGCAGTTGGTTATTCGGTGGCACCACATTATCGCCAACACTGGGTGTTAACTGGCAACAAATAGACTATGACACCCACAGCGAAGCGGGTAATTCCGGTTTAGAAGTGACCACCTATGCCAATACTGCCGATTTTTTACAAGCGATTATTGGCTTGCAGGCTAGCTGGGCGGTTTCTGCCGATTGGGGTGTATGGGCGCCGCAAATTGGTGCAAGTGTTATTAACGAATTTGAAAATAAAAGCCGCCAATTACAGGTGAGTTTTACCGGCGATACCCGCGCTAAACGCTTTACCTACGATACAGAAGAAGGCGATAGCAGTTACATGACGCTGTCGGCAGGTAGTGTATTTCTGTTGAAAAATGGCGTGCAGTTTTATTTAAATGCCGAGCACTATGTGGGTTTTGCTGATTACAGTCGCACAGTATTGAGCGGTGGATTGCGGTGGGAGTTGTAGGAGGATTTTTTACTGGTAAGGCTGCATTGAATTTACATATTCGCTGAGGTTAATGGAGTGGGTTGCTGGGTGAGGTAACCGATTCCAGCTGCGGTGATTGAGGGCGTGGTGTTTTTTTGCTCGCTAGTACAGGCTGTTTGGTTTGAGCAGGGACTGTAGCCAATGTGCAATAGCATCGCGAACTCGCTCCCACGCTATTGCGCGGGAGCGGGAAATAAAGCGCTTCGAATTTATGTTCTAATGCGATGGCCTCTAAAAATAATAGCGCGAGCTATAAACGTATCGCGAAGTGGGTTTTATCCGTGGTGTAGTTATGACGCTGCAGCATTTTCGCGGCGGACAAGTCGAATCTTTGTGGTGCGTACAGAAAATATTCGGCTGGTTTTATTTTTTGCCCACGGGGATAAAAATTAAATCTGGAAAGTGCTCGAGGGCTTTTTTTACTTTTTCACTGATAATGATTGTGCCGGTGTCCTCGTATAATCTAAATAGATCATAGCTGCGGATTTTGTCGGTATCGAGTGCTAGGTCTAAAAAAACAGTGTCCATCCTAGCCTCGCCATCTAGATTTATCCAATCGGATTTCGATAAGTCAGCCGCTTTTATTAATCCGATGATGTTAATGGCACAATAGGGATATTCTTTTTGGGTTGTGACATCTCTCAACACTGCCGGATAAGTCTGAATATTATTGACGCCGCAGGCAATTAAAGCATCGACTATCTCGGGGATTGCGATGCATAAATTGGCATCGTTAAAGGCTATGGGGCGTAAGGATAGGTCGTCGGAATCGCCTATTTTTTCAATATCAATTACGATGGGGTTGGGTGGAGTTGCGGTAAACGGTTCTCCGCGGGCCCAGCTTGCAATGCCGTCAATTTCTACGCCGTCACTAATGTCAAAATAGGTGTTGTCATCCGTCATTGGAAATTGACTATCTAGTTTGTAATACATTCTTTGCTCCTGGAGATAAGTGGGTCAATAACCGGGGGTACATTGTCGGTTGTTTTTAATGTTGGGGGGTGAATTTAATCGGTTTTGAACTATGTGCAGCTAAGGCTAAAGAGAATTTTTTCTCAATCCCGACCAGCGCGACGTAAAGTATCCACTTTGGATCGGCCATTTGCGCATAGGGCCTCGCAAGAATCTACGGTGCATAGATGAGATTTGGTTTAGCCGGCCTACTAAACCATAGGGTGGCCTGGCTTTATCTTCGGTTTTCTCCCCGCAGATGCCGCATTTTTCGGGTGCGGTTAGGGTTATTTTGTCGGCAAGTGAGCGCAAAGCACGAATGACCTGGCGGCTATATTCTGGGTGAGCGTCATGAAATTGAGCATTGGCCCTATCCATGGCCTTAAATGCGTACTCCTGTTGGTTGGTAAAAGCAGACCATTTTTTCTTAAAAACCGAATCTGGATTTACGCCGTAGCTGCCGGGTAACCAAACACCATTTTGCTCAGAGTTAACATTGTAGCCTATGTCCGACCGAATTTTGCCGCGGCTTGCTTCAATTAAATCGAGAATCTGCGGGCATTTCTTTAATGACGCATTGCCGGGAATTAAATGATGGGCTGCAGCCGTTACTTCTGCAGAAATAGGCTCCGCACCTGGGGCGGCCGATTCAGCCACCTGAATAGTCCAGGTGGGCCTAAAGCCAAGGCTTTTCCCCAGTTCGCTCGAATCGTTATGCAATTGATTTTCAGGTTCCCCAATGGAGCTTGGGCTTTCATTTAAATTATTCTGAAGTTGTGTTTCCGGTTCTTTTTTGCACGCCCAGCAGGGTTCGTCAGAGTCAGGTGTGGCAACAATAACGGCGATAGCCTCGCCAATATCTGTCATAACTATATCCTCGCTAATGGTTTCGTGGGTAATATTGAATTATGAAATATTCTCAGGAATTTTTACTGACGAATATAAATTAAATTGAATGTATCTGTGTTACGCGGACACGGTGATTGCCGCTGCTCGTTTTCCTTGCTCGGATGAACACGAATGCAACACCCGTGTTGCCGTGTTGGAAGCACAGGCAAGGCCCACCAACACAGGAGCAAAAGCCGCACCTATATCGCCTATACAATCAGCTGGGTGCTCAATTTTATTTTCTGCTGCAAAAGCGTTTTTATTGCGCAAAAGTGCCACGCCTATTTCTTTGGCGCCAATATTTTCACCGTTTAAACTACTAAAAATTTTATCTATAGGGCCGATATTGGCATTTTCGATTGCCTGTGACCAAGCATTGGCCAAACCCTCACCTCGATAGGGTTGATCACTATATCTATGGCCAGGTTCTAGGGCAATTCCAGGCGGATAAATTATGCCCGCCGGGGCAAAGGGCAAATATTTTTTTGCTTGATCACTAATGACCAACAAAAAACCAGCCGCTTCTCCGGGGGCAAAACCATCGGTAATCTGTTCGGCAAGGATGCGGTTGTTTTGGTCGAGAATACCGAGTAGTAATAAATCCAGATACGTATCTAAGCCGCCCACTAATGCAACGCTGTTACCGTTTTGCGATAAATATGCCATGGCTGCAGCAATTGCTTCAAAGCCTCCGGCGCGTCCTGAGGTAAAGATTTGACTGGCAGCTTTGTTTAGTAAAACACCGCTTTGAATTTCCAACGCGGCAATAAAGTTGAGGTCGGTTTTGAAGTCACAGCCGGGAATTGATTCCGGCAGTGCTAAAAATAACGCTGCAGGTTCATTCAAAGGTTGTTTGCTTACCGCTTCGAGCAGCGCAGGTACGGCAATACGCAATAAGCGCTGCTGGCGGTAACTAAGGCCTAATACATTCAGCGCAGGATTAAGGGGTGGCAAGGCGTCTTCGGGAATTAATGCCATGCGCATGGGATGAGACTGTTTATTGTAATGGTTCGAATCAGCATAGGCGCTAATACCGGCGGCAACGGCGGCATGAGTGGCTGCTGTATTAGGACCAACCGGCGTAATCATTCCAGTTGCGGCAATATAGGCGTGGCTTGGCATAGTTCGCGACCTGGGTAAATGGTTGTACTGAATAGCACGGGTGAATTGTTAAGGAACCTCTGAAAAAATTATCTTACGCGCCCTGGCGTCGTTGAATTTGCCAAAAAAATACTCATTTACTGCGTGTAAACTCGGCAATTGCTCCTGCATTGCTCTACCTCGATTTCATTCCCGATGAAATTCTACCTCCCCCTTCCATGGGGTCGTCCTGCCTCCCTGCAGTCGCCCGCTTTTTTTGGCAAATTCGCCTAGTAGCGCTTCGCCGCCTAGATTTTTCAGAGCTTCCTTAATAAATCGTCCGCAGGGATTGGTTTTATTAACTTTTAAATTTATTTAAGTCCTCAGCCATTGAGCCATTTTCTGGTAGCGCATGGCGAGGAAAGGCTCGCGTAGATTGCCGCTTTGTATCTGGGCTTTAAAATTATTAAACGTGGTGTAGCTGCCCTGGGCGTGAGATTCTGCGCAGCGCTTGGGGTCTGCCCAGAATAAACTCTCATCATCAAGATGTTCATCTTCCTCCGAGTCGATAGCTTCCGGGGCCGGGGCTTGTGCAGGTTGTTGGGCTGTAATGAGAAAAATTGCTTCTGCTGCGATTCGGTTTAAGCTGCGCACAGCCATTTGCTCGAGCAACCAAGGGATCGCCGAAGGATCGCCGAGCAACCCGCAGGCCTGAACAGCTTGCCGCAGAAAACCCTGCTCTACCCATTCGCCTATCCAGTTGCGTGCTGTTTCCAACGGCAAGAAGTACATAGACAGAAACAGCGCGCGCGGTGCTAGATAGGCTAGGTTTTCTTCTGTGGTGACACAAAATGGTTTTAATTGTTTAACTGCTTCTGGTTGGCCAAGCCGAGCACAACAATAGATGGCCCAAAAAACGACCTGGGTATCGGCGTGGGTTAAAAACCCCGGTAATTTCTGCACTAAATCACCGCGCTTAAAAACCCCCGCCGTTTTCAACGCCTCGGCTAATAAAGCCGGATGATTAATACAATCTTCCCGTTCAAAAATCGTGTTTAAAAACCCTGCCGGATCTTCTTTGCGCACGCGGCAGGCTGCCAGCGCTAGGCGTTTGTGGTCGAGGTTTTTGCTGTGGAAAAACTGCGTAATCCAGGGGTGCACTTTAAGGCCGGGTAGCCAGGCTAGGGCGCTTACCAAGCCTTTAAAGGTATCCTCATTTTGCAAGGCAAATTCAGTGGCGTATTGGATTTTACTTACATCTTCACTGCTAAACGCCAAATAACCCAAACAAAATGCTTCGCCTCCTTGGGGGAATTCGCCGTTGGCTTGGGCTATGGCCCAGGCGTCCTCGCCGTAGAGTACTAGCCCATCTAAATTGGCTTGGATGCGCGCATCTAATTCTGCGATGTGCTCAGGGTGGACCTGGGGTTCGCGCCGCTGACGGCCGCGCAGTACCCATAGGAAGCTGGCGTTGTCGGCCATTTGTTGGATGATATGTGCAAAAGCATTAACCGGTGCGTTCACGCTTAACCCATGATGTTTTTATTGTTGTGGAATAAAGGGTCGCCCATGCGGCAGACGTTTTTGCCTTCGAATTTCACATCGAAGGAATACATCATAAATTCGCATTCGCCTTTAATCTTATTGCTGATCACGCCCATGGCGCTGCCGGCTTCATCGCCGGTGCTCATAATGTACACGGCGCCTTTCACCATCGGCATTTGTTTATCGGTTTTTACCGAGGTGGGGCCTTTCATGGTGTCGGAAGATTTGCCGAGGTTGGGGTAGGGGATGGGCACAGGGCCTGCGGGTGTGGGCGTTTTGCACACGTCGGGAAATACTAGGCTCATGCCGTTTGAGCCCTTGTGGACGATGCCGCGCATGTTGGCAAAAGTAGTTTGTGGCATAAAAATCCTTACAGTTTTTTTTACACTAGCGCTGCAGGTGCAGGGCTACTTGGCGAATGGTGAGGGCCTGTTTATCACAGATTAAGCGGGCTTTGTAGGTGAGACTAAAGCGCAGCTGGTTGGGCTCTAGCAATATGCTCTCCAACACAAAATTTGGGCTGTGGGTTTGGGCGCCCATGGTAATTTCAGTGTGTAAGCTGAGCCTGGGAATTTGAAACTGCAGCTCGCCTAGGGGGTGCATACCGAGAATTTTTACCGCCTCGCCGCCGCTTAAAAAGCCATCGGCGATGAGATCTGGGTGAGCGCTGTTCATAAAACGTGGCGAGTAGTCTTCCGGCAGAAACGGCGCGCGATTTTGCTGCCAGGCCTCGTCATAGGTGCCAGCAAATGCCCGCCGGGGCAGCCAGCCTGGCGCTCTGGGGCCATAACTTGCGGGCTCCGGTGTATCACCCAATTGGCGCAGGGGGTTAAACGGGTCGTCCAGCTGGGGGGCGGCGGTGCCGTCAAATGTGCTGCGCTCCTGGCGGCCTAAAAAACCCTTGCCGATCGGGTTGCGCTCTTCGCCGCCGACTACTTGCCCGTCCTGCACCTGCTGCCCGCCGTAGGCGTTTTCATAAATGATGGGCAGATGGGTAAAGGGCTGCGGCTGGCTTAAAGCGCCCCCTTGCCAGGTGCGCGCACCCCAGACGCGAATGGTTTTGTGCAGGTTGCCGAGGCTTAGGCTGGTATCCAGGTAATACACCGGTTGTTTGTCGGGGGAGCAGGCGTGGCCGAGCATAAACACGTCGGTGGCGGCTTTGCCGGGGTGAAAATCGCTGGGGTATTTAAGGCTAGAAAGCCCCGGTTCGCCGTAATAAACATCCTCCATGCGCGGGGGCGTTTGTTCATCGCAGAGGCTTAACGGATTGGCCATGTTAAAGTGGGCCTTGGCCACTACATACAAGGTATCCACACCCTCCTCATTGGGAAACAGGCCGATCTGGGCGGCAAATGGGGTGTGGTTGAGCAGTTGAAGCATGGGCGATCCAAAAGGGCAGCGAGACGGATTGGCACCGATTATGCGGGCAATGCTGCCAGCTGTCATCCCGCCCGCTAAAGGCCCGCGCCATTCACATCATTTATTAATCAACGACATAAACAGGAGACACCTATGTCAGCGCTGTTAAGCCACCCCGTATTTACCGATCCGCAGTTGTTAACGGGTTTATTGGACGCCTGTGTACTGGATGGCTCGGTAAGTCATCAAACCGAGCTGCAGGCCATCATTGAAGCCCTGCACCAAACGCCGGAGGATGCTTTAACGCCGCCAGCGCAAGCTGTGTTAACGGCTCTTTTGGCCCACCCGGCTTGGGGCGGGCGGGGCCTGGTCTACAACCACTGTGCCAAACGGTTGGGCCAGGCGGTGCGGCCCCTGGCGGATTTAAAAGAGACATGGTTTCACCAGCTGCAACAGCATTTTGTTGGCGGCAGCGGGCATTTTTTGGCTGGCAGCCGGGTTTTATTCGGCCAGTCGCAACTGGTGCAAGCCTGTAGCCGCAGTATGAAAAAAACCATTCTGGGCCTGCGCCAAGCGGGCAGACCCTTCGCCGCCTTAACTACTGAGGCAAAGGAATTTCTGGCCAGCAACGAGGCCATGGCACTGGAAAAAGCCAATGGTAGCCAACGGGGTTTTATTTTTGCCGATGGCAGCCTGGTGCTGGAGCACAAAGACGATCGGGCACCGCGAATTTTTGATCGCTTTATTGTGTCCGCCAGCACCTCAGCCCAAGGCGGCCAGTTGATGACGCGCTGGAAATTATTCGGCCAATATGTATTTGGTTTGCCTGAGCACGATACGGCCCATGCCGAATTACTCCTGCACGAACAAGTGCGCCTGCGCTTGCCCCTGAGCCTTGTGGCCAAGGCGCAGAATTTAGGCTTGGCAAAAGGTTTTTATTACGGTGCGGATTGGATGGAAACCTGGTCGGGTTAAATGCGTTTATTTAATAAATGTAGTGCAGTTGCCGGGCACTATTTTTAGTGTTCACCTGCGTCAAGACTGTCTTTTAAATGCGTATTCTTGATTGGCCGATCAGCAATTTATGCCGGTACAGAATTTATTGCATAGCGGCTCGGCAGGTGAGTTTTTAAATAATCAATCATCACGCGGACCTTTTTCGGCAAATAATCCCGGCTTGGGTAAACCAGCCAGGCTGCGCTATTAAATGAAGCTGCGGCGGCTTGATAAGTCGGGAATAAATCCACTAAACGGCCATCCTCCAGCGCGTCCAAAATTGCCCAGTGGGGCAGTAGTGCAGGCCCCATACCCCGCAGCGCCATCTGCCGCAGTGCATCGCCCGTGGATAAAATTAAATCGCCGCTGACGCGTACAACGACGGGCTCTTCCCCGGGCCGTTTAAATTGCCAATCCGGCGCAAAAATTCGCTCAGGAAATAATAAACACGCGTGTGCGGTTAAATCTTTAGGCTGCACAATCGGCGCTGATGACGCGATATAGTCCGGGCTTGCCACCACACGATAATGACAGTCGAGCAATTTTGTGACGATTAAATTGCCGCTAATAGACGGCCCCAGGCGTATGGCCAAATCTATGTGGCTGGCAATTAAATCCAATGGGTCATCGCTTAATACAAGGTCTATTTTTATTTTCGGGTACAGAGTGCGAAATTCCTTTAATAAGGGCAGTACGCAGTGGTGGCCAAAGGTAACCGATGCCGTCATGCGCAAGGTGCCAGAGGGTTCATGGGCGGAACTTGCCACCTCCTCTAATGCACCGCTTAATTCCTCCAATAGTGCTTGCACCTTTTCAAGTAGCCGTGCGCCCGCTTCCGTCAACAGCATTTTGCGCGTGCTGCGCTGAAACAGCCGCACGCCTAACTCCGCTTCCAATTGCGCGATGCTGCGGGACACTAGGGATGGGTCTTGGTTGCGCTGGCGGGCCACGGCGGCAAAGCTGCCGCTGCGGGCCACTGCTACAAATAGTTGCAGGGCTTGAGTGTTCATTCGTGCCTATTGCTCATTAATGTCTTGCTGAAAATAGCATTTAATGATTCTTAAGTCTTCAATAAACTGCCACCCAACGCAGCATTTGCGGTACGCCGATTGATAAACAGCACCCAGCGAGTGAGCCTGCGCAACCATCAACTAAGCTTTGGAGCGACCCATGAACCTACACAATAAAACCATTTTAATTACCGGCGCCAACCGCGGCATTGGCAAGGCCTTAGTGAATGCGGCATTAAGCTTCGGGGCGAAAAAGGTTTACGCCAGCGCCCGCACGATTGCCAACTTGCCTTCTTTTAACGACGCCCGTGTGGTGCCTTTGCAATTGGATATTACCGATGCCGCATCCATCCAAGCCGCTGCGCAACAGGCTACGGACGTGAATGTATTGGTGAATAACGCCGGGGTATTGGCCTTTGCCAGCGTTTTAAGCGGTGATTTTGCCGATTTACACCAGGATATGAACGTAAATTATTTTGGCACCCTCGCTGTAACGCGGGCTTTTTTACCGCTAATAGAGCGCAATGGTGACGGCGCCATCGCCAGTATTAGCTCTATTATCGGCCTTGCCAGTATGGCGGGCGTGGGCGGTTATAGCGCCTCCAAAGCGGCTTTGGCCTCCGCTATTCAAGCTATGCGCGCCGAATTAACGCCTAAAAATATCGCCGTGTTTGGTATTTTCCCCGGCCCCATTGAAACCGATATGGCCCGTGAATTTGACCTGCCGAAAACCTCCGCCGCGCAAACCGCCCAGAATATTTTTACCCAGATGGAGCAGGGCCTGGAGGATATTTTCCCGGATGCCATGTCGGCGGAATTGGGTGAATTATGGAAAACCAACCCGAAGGGATTAGAGAAACAATTCTCCGGTCATTGATGGCAATAAAGTCCTGGCTTGTAACCCTTTTGGCGGGCCCTATACCTGTAAAAATAGGTCCTTAGGTTTATCAGCCCGCCCCGTTCGGAGGAGCAATCTCTAGGGGTGTGCTGCACGCTAAACGCGCCGCAAGCAGTGGTTAAAATTCCCCTCCTCTGGAGGGGTGCCCCGCAGGGGCGGGTGGTTGCCTGTGGGCGCGCCAATCTCAATCGTTAGCTGAGGCACAATAGGGCAACCACAAGGGTTGCCCCTAAGGCTTAATCACATTGCCTTTGTAAAGGCGGCAATTTTAGGTAGCGGCAATTGAGCAGAGTGCAACCAGGGGTTTAAGCGGTTTCCAGCTGCCAAGCGCCACCACCGCTTAAGTGCAGGCGCTGGGGGTGGAATTGCAACAGGCTGGAGCGGTGGCCGACGCTCACCACAATACTCTGCGGCAGCGCCTGGCGCAGCAGCTGGTACAGGGCATACTCCAAGCCTTCATCCATAGCGGAGCTGGCCTCATCTAAAAACACCACCGCAGGGCGAATTAACAGGGCGCGGGCGAAGGCCAGGCGCTGCTGCTCCCCTAGGCTTAATACACGGCCCCAGTCGTCCTCGTCGTCCAGGCGCGCCACCAGGTGCCCAAGCTGTACCTGCTCAAGAACCGGCGCCAGAGCTTGCTCACTGGGCGAGTTGGGGTAAAACAGTGCTTCTTTTAAGGTGCCCAGGGGTAAATAGGGTTTTTGCGGTAGAAATAGGCTGCTGCCCTCGGGCAGAGTCAGCTGCCCCTGTGCATAGGGCCAAAGGCCAGCGCAGGCGCGCAATAAGGTGGTTTTGCCAACGCCGGAGGGGCCTTGAATGAGTAATGCTTCCCCTGGCTGAAGGCTGAGGGATAAA
>DAOQGS010000011.1:0-16193 GCA_035338675.1 Cellvibrionaceae bacterium | reverse complement strand
TAGAGCAATGCAGGAGCAATTGCCGAGTTTACACGCAGTAAATGAGAATTTTTTGTCAAAATTTAACGCCGCCCACGCTCGCAAGGCAGTATTTCAACAGGCTGCTAGGGAAAACCCCTCTCCACAAAGCCTTCAGAAACCAACACAGCCCGCTCATTCCAGCGCGCCATATCATTCCGTTGGGAGTTGGCGGCCTTTTTTCACCCTGGGCAGGGCCAAAAATCCCCTCCTGTGGCGGGGTGCCCCGAAGGGGTGGGGTGGTAGATCACTCTGCTGTTTTTTGTCCGCAGCCCGCTGCAATTAAAGATTTCCTTTTCACCTGATACAAATGTCACTTGAAATAAAAGCCACCAGAAATAAAAGCCACCTGAAATAAAACAGAGTTCTCCGCAGCCCCCCCCCGGCAGGCAAGCCTGCACCCCTCTACGGGATGGGAATTTTAGGGCGTGCAGGCGCCAAAAATCCTTAACTTAACGGCAGGCCCCCACAGCTGGATATGAATGGCGAAATAGGTTTAGATACGCGGCCTTTGGTGAGCTATTTGCTTCGCCCGTTTTAACCGCCCTTAGGACACCCCCATGAGCGAATCCAGCTTACAGTTTACGGCCCTTTTGGAGGCCCATGCCCTGGCCGATGTCGGCACAGCGGGCAATCTGCTCGTTGTTGCCAGCTTTAGCGAGCGGCAGAAAAGCCGCCATAAAACCCAAACCCAATGCGGCAAACCGGTGGGTTGGTTTTTACCGCGAGGGCTGGTGTTAAAAGAAGGCGATGTGCTGTTATGCCGCAGCGGCGAGACCATTGCCATTCAGGCCGCGCCGGAAGACTGCAGCCAGGTGGAAAGCAGCGACGCCCTTAAGCTGATGACCGCCGCCTACCATTTGGGCAATCGCCATGTGCCCCTGCAAATTGGCCCGGGCCTGTTGCGCTACCAGCGGGATCATGTGCTCGATGCCATGCTGGAGGGTTTAGGGCTGCCCGTGCACCATGAACACTTGCCGTTTCAGCCGGAATCCGGCGCCTACCACGGCAAATCTGTTCTGCAACTCGATGGTGGGCACCATCATTAACCCCTCTGATTCAACCCAAACGGCCAGTTTGATGCACAACCTGCATCTGCTGCACCTTTGTAGCCCCGCCCTGCCCATCGGCGCTTATGCCTATTCCCAGGGCTTGGAATACGCCATCGACAGCGGCTGGCTCAAAACCCCTGACGCCATCGCCGACTGGCTATTGGGTTTGATGGAAAATACCCTGGCCTACACCGACCTGCCTATCTTGCGCAGGTTGTATCTAGCCTTTGCCGCTTGTGATTGTGCAGGCGCCAATGAGTGGAATAACTACTTGCGGGCCTGCAGGGAGAGCCGGGAGTTATTGCTGGAGGATGAACAACTAGGCGGCGCCCTGGCCCGTTTATTAAAAGGCTTAGGTGTACAGGTGTTGGAATTAACTGCGCCGCCCACTTACGCCAGCCAATTTGCCCAGGCGGGGGTGTTTTGGGGCATTCCCTTAAATAGCCTCTGCCAGGGGTTTTTGTGGGCCTGGCTTGAAAACCAGGTGGCAGCCGCGACCAAACTCGTGCCCTTGGGCCAAAGCCAGGGCCAGCAAATACTGGTGAGCCTGATGCCCCATGTGCCCGCTGTTTGCGCTGCGGCGGCGGTGCGGCAAGATGCTGAGCTGGGGCGAGGTTTGCCCGGCCTTGCCATGGCGTCAAGTTTGCACGAGAGCCAGTACTCGCGGCTGTTTCGCTCCTGAAAACATTTTATTTTTAAACCATTTACTTTGATGAGACCTTCACCGTGACCAAACCCCCTCTACGTTTAGGCATCGGCGGCCCTGTGGGCTCCGGCAAGACTGCATTAGTGAAAACCCTCTGCGGCGAGTTAAAAGACACCTACCATATTGCGGTCATTACCAACGATATTTACACCAAAGAAGACGCCGAATTTTTATTGCGCCATGAGGCTTTAGATGCGGATCGCATTTTAGGAGTGGAAACCGGCGGCTGCCCCCACACTGCGATTCGCGAAGACGCTTCGATGAATTTATCGGCGGTGGAAGAATTACAACACCGCTTCCCGAATTTAGACCTGATTATTATTGAAAGCGGCGGCGACAATTTAGCGGCTACGTTTAGCCCGGAACTGTCGGACTTAACTCTGTACGTTATTGATACGGGCGCAGGCGATAAAATCCCCCGCAAAGGCGGCCCCGGCATTACCAAATCGGATTTATTAATTATCAACAAAATTGATATTGCGCCTATGGTGGGCGCCGATTTAGGGGTGATGGATCGCGATGCGAAAAAAATGCGCGGCGCCAAACCTTTTATTTTTACCAATTTAAAAGACGGTACCGGCGTTGCCGATGTGGTGCGTTTTATCGAACAACAGGGCATGTTAACGCCGTCAAAATAAAAGCCGTATTTAACCAATAACCCTTTTGAGGAGATTATTTATGCGCATATCAAAACGCTTCGCCTGGGGCGCTGCCCTCGCCCCTAACCTGGCTTTTGCCCATGTCACTCATTCTGAGGCCGCAGGTATAAGCGGCGGTTTGCTGCATACCCTTACGGGCCTGGATCACTTGGCGGCCCTGTGGTGTTTGGGAGCCTTGGCAGCCCTATTTGCATCCTCAGCAAAACAGCATGCACCCAACAGCCTAGCGCCACAATGGCTCTGGTTACCGGGTTTATTCGCCCTGGGTGCCCTGGCGGGACTGTATTGCGCCCTGCAGGGGCTGGCGATTAACCCCGAACCCATCATTGGATTTTCCGTATTATTTTGGGGTGTGTTACTTGTTGTGCGCACCCGTTTGCACCTTGCAGTGCAGGCTATTGCCGCAGTGTTGTTTGCGTTTTTTCACGGCCTTGCCCACGGGCCAGTGGTGAGTGAAATACAGGCGCCAGCTGGGTTTTATGCAGGCCTTAGCATTGGCTTTGGGTTGTGTTTTGGCGCAGGTTTTTTCGCCACCACTTATTTAACTGCAGCCACTGCGCGCAAATTGGCGGGATTGGTGAGCCTTGCCGGCTTGAGTTATTTTTTCGCGGCGGGTTAGGCCAGTTGGTGCGCTTAATTTAATTGCATCATATTGGCTTTTAGTAACACGCTGGTGGCGTGGGCCTTGATGCGGTTAATGGCATTCACCAAATACTCATCAATGGTGGGCGGCTCGCCTGTGTAACTCAGTGCGATGTACCCCACCAAATTATTCTCCGCCACCGCCACTGCAATTAACGTGTGCTCAGGTTGCTCAAAGAAATTATATAAGGGCGCAAGCGGAGTATTTTTAAAATCCCGCAGGGCGTGAATCGGCTGGTGGGATTGGCCTAGGGAGGTTAAATAATTCACCAGGGCTTCATCCACACTAAAACACTGCTCCCCCAAATATTTATGATCCAGCGCCAAGGCAGCCGAGCATATCCAACCTCTGGTGCCGCTTAATTGCCAGAGGCTGGCCCCATCGGCGTGTTGCACCAGCAACAACATTTGATTCAACAATGTTTTTAATAGAATTTGTGGGTTCATCTCCCGGTTTAAACTGGCGATGATCGTGTCGAGCGCCTGCAGCTCCACCTGGGTGGAAGCAGCTTCAAAGTTGCGGGTTTTGAGATTTTCTTCCAGGGTGCGGTTAATTTGTAACAGGCGCAAATGGCTGGTGACCCGCGTTAATAACTCCTGTTTGGAAACAGGCTTGGTTAAAAAATCATTGCCGCCCGCCACAAAGCCGCGCACCAAATCATCGCTGTAATTTTTGGCGGTGAGAAAAATAATCGGCAATAGGTGCACAGGATATTGCACGCGGATGCGCATGGCGGTTTCAAACCCGCTCATAATCGGCATCATTACATCCAAAATCACAATATCGATGTTGTTGTCTTTGGCTAATAATTCCAACGCCTGTTGGCCACTATTGACCTCAATTACGCGGTGTTGGTGCAATTTTAAAATACTGGTAAGCACCATCCGGTTGACGGCGTCATCATCAACCACTAACACGGTGAAGCGGCCGATAATATCCTTGGGGTATAAAAGTGTGTTGCTGTTGTCGGGGGTTTTTTCCAAGGTGGCAGCATTAATATCAAGGGTGCCACCAGCCTTTTCCGGCGGAGTGTTATCAACATGAGCGCTATCGGTGGCAATATTTAAGGCAAAATAAAAATCCGCGCCCTGGCCGAGTTTGGATTTCACCTGCAATTGGCCGCCGTGTAAATGCACCAAACGCTTGGCGATGGCGAGGCCCAAACCTGTGCCGCCCTGGGCGCGCACCTCGCTGCTATCCACCTGAGAAAATTCCAAAAATATCGCATCCAGGTCTTTTGGATCTATGCCTATGCCGGTATCGCGCACATGGATTTCAACCCGCCCGTTTACCACGTCGGCACGCACCCGCACACTGCCTGCAGGGGTAAATTTCACCGCGTTGCCAATTAAATTTAACAGTATCTGCTGCAGGCGGTTGGGGTCGGCCAACACATTGGGCAGGCTGGCTGGCACCTCATTAAATAACAGCAGCGGTTTATCGCCAATGAGCGGCCGCACTAGTTCCAAAACACTTTCCAATAGCGGCCGGAGGCTTAGGGCGCGGGTGTTAAGCTGTAAATCTCTTTTGGATAATTTGGAGAAATCTAAAATATCGTTGATGAGATAAGACAGCCTGCGCCCGGAGCTGGAAATAATTTTTAAGGTTTTATGCACCCCCTCGCTTAAGGGCCCCTGGGAGCCCTCCAACAGGGCTTCGGCAAGGCCAATAATGCCGTTTAAGGGGGTGCGTAATTCGTGGCTGGTGTTAGCTAAAAAGGTATCTTTTAATTGGTCTAATTGGCGCAGTTTTTCATTTAACGCCTGCGCCTGCACTAAATCCCGCCGCCGCTGCTGCGTGCGCCACAGGGCCAACAGCGCCAGGGACACTATCAACCCATAAAGCGCAAACGCCCAATAGGAGCGCCACCAGGCGGGTTTAATTTCAATGCGCAGCTCTTTTACCTGCGGGTGCCACTGCCCCAGGCTATCCGCCGCTTTGACTTGAAAGGTAAACCGGCCAGCGGGCAGGTGGGTGTAAGTGGCGGAGCGTTGATTACCTATATCGATAAAATCCGCATCCACCCCCACAAGCTTGTAAGCAAAACGATTTAACTGCGGCGCGCGGTAGTTCAGCGCGTAAAAATCGATGGACACCATGGGGCTGTCCGAGCCGAGGACAATTTCCGGCACATAATCCAGGGCCTCGGGCAACAGGCTAGAACCTATGACTTGAGGTTTATTAAGTAAACGCAGAGCCTCAAGGTGCACGCTGCCGGGGGATGCCGCTTCGGTCATCAGGGTGAGCGGGTCAAAGTGGGTGAGCCCCTCCGCGCTGCCAAACCACAGCTGGCCGTTGGGCATATACAGGCTGGCATCGCGATTAAAATTATTGCTCACCGGGCCGAGGTTTTTATCCAGCGCCTCAAACCGCTCCCCCTTAAGGCGGGCTATACCCCGCAGGGTGCTCAGCCAAATCACCCCATCCTTGTCTTGATTAATCGCCGCAATAAAATCCGAGGGCAGGCCATCGGCTTGGGTAAATAGCCTATAGGCGTGGCTGCTCGGGTCAAAGCGAATTAACCCCGCCCCCTCGGTGCCAAGCCAAAGCTGGCCGTCGGCGCTTTCAAATATCACGCTGATCGACGCACCGATGCGAAAGAGCCCCTGCTCATCCCGCAGCCAGTGGGCAAAGGCTTTTTTCTCCGGCAGATATTCATCCAGCCCTGCGGGGGTGCCGACAAAAATGCGCCCGTTGCGGGTTTGCAACAGGCTGCGCACAAAGCCGCTGCTGATGGAATTGGGGTCATTCTGCACCGGCGGTAGGGACTCGAATAAATCACCGCCGCGATAAATATACAGACCGCCGCTTTCGCCCCCTAAATAAAAGGTGCCGTCTTGGGCCCGCAATATGGCCCAAACATAGGGGGTTTGCAGGGCCTGAGCATTACCGGGGCGCACTGGAATCTGGCGGAAGATACGGCTTTGGCTGTTGTACCGGTACACGCCGCTGCCCCAGGCGCTCACCCAAATTTCCTCCGGGCGCTCCCCCTGCGCGAGGGTGAGGATGGCGCTGGACTGTAAACGCCCCGCCACGCCAGGTTCGGGCAGAAAATGGCTAAAACGCCCGGTGCTGGCATCAAAATAATTCAGGCCGTGTTCGGTGCCCACCCACAGATCAGCCGGGTTTTGCGCGCTGGGCAACAGGCTTAACACACTGCGATGGCTCAGCCCGCGGTCGTCATCGGCGCCCTGATAGTTGCAAAATTGATTGGCAAAGCGGCTGGCGTGGTCAATGCCATTGGGAAATAACCCCACCCATAGATCCCCCAAAGCATCGGTTTTAAGGGCTTTGGCCTTATTTGAGGCGAGGCTTGCGGGAATACTGCTGTGCCAAGTACTGGCAAAAAAACGCTCCTGCACCGGGTCGAAACGGCTCACGCCACCCAGCTCCGAGGCAACCCAAAGTTCACCCCGTTGGTTGAACTCCAGCGCCCAGATCAGCTGGCCAATTAAGCCCTCCTCTTTGCCGAAGCTGCGCCATTCATCGCTATCGGGGTTAACGCGCCACAGGCCGTGATTAAAACTGCCCACCCACAGATTGCCCTGTCTATCCTGCGCCAGGGCGCGCACGTCCAGGGCGCGGTTGCCGCGCCAGGTAAACCGCGCCTGCTCAGGCTGCCACAGCCCCAAGCCATTTAAGGTGCCCAGCCACAGCTCGCCCCCCTCAGCGGGAAAGAGGGCGCGGATGTCCTGGCCGCGCAACGGGATTATCTCCTCTGCTTGGCTGGCGCCGGGGTTCAACAGCCAGAGCCCCTGGGTAGTGCCTATCCACAGGCGATCCCCCGCCACCGCCAGGCTGTTGATGTTATCGGCAGGCAGCGCACCATTTAAGCGATCAAAGCGCTGGAAGCGTTCAGTGCGGGGGTCAAAGCGGTTGAGACCTGCGCGGGTGGCCACCCAAAGCGCCCCGGTTGAGTCGCTGGTGATGGCGGAAACGTAGGAATTACTAATAGAAGAAGGATCGTTAATAGAGTAACGAAACAAGCTGAAGTGGCTGCCGTTAAAACGCGCCAGGCCATTTTGCCCCCCGGCCCAGATCACCCCGTGCACATCCTGAGCGATGGTGTTGACGGCGCCGATGGATTCATTGGTCGAGTTGGACTCCTCCATCCAATGGGCAAAGCGCAACTCTTTTGTGTCGCTACAGGCGAAACCCCGCGCGCTAACCAGCACAACAGTTAAACAGAGTAAAACGCGGAGTACATCCATCGGCAACGCAAAATCAGGGTTAATTTATGCCAGTATAGTCAGCAGCCTTCAATTAACCCGGCGATTAACACGAAAAGTGAATAAATACTCCACCGGATGGCCAGGCACCCAGATTAAAAGCCGCTAATAGCTTAGCGGCGAACAAATAAAAAAGGCCGGCAGACCGGCCAAGGACTCACAACATGGCGTTGTTCGTAAAAAACTAAATATTCACCTGGCGCGCACCCGGCTGCCAGGCCTCCCGGCCGCTATCGCTGAACAGTAACAGCGCCATAGGCACCACCCACAACAGCGCCAGGCTCACCAAACCCAACACTAATACCGCCTCAGCCGAGACCACATAAAATGCAACGCGGTGAAAAACCGCCCGCCAGTAGCCGTGCCGCAGGCGAAAAATCACGAGCTGCGCCAAGCCGTACACACTGATGGCCGTGAGTAAAAAAACATTTTCATAATGGGAGTAGAGCGAATAGCCCATGAAATAATGCAACCAGGGCACGTTCATCAAAAGCGGCGCAAGCACACATGCGCAAGGCAGGCTCAACACAATACTCAATACTTTTGGATGCATGGTGCGCATGATTTGGCTTTCCTTTAACTCACTGCAATATTCCAATTGTAGATAAGTTGTTGGGATTAACCGGTGGCGCCTTGGAGCGTTTTAATCTGAATTGAGGGTTTTTATAAATATTGCTTTTAAGCGCACCGTTCGAAGCCGATTTGCAGCGCATAAGCAGGGTTTTAATAGCCCTTGAACACTCAAGCGGTTATTTCCATACGAAATTAATCTATGGCCGCAGGCTTAACCGCCTGGTAACGATTAACACGGCGGCTTTTTATGCCGAGCTACTAGCGGGCCACTAAACAATATCCACCTCAATCAACGGCAGCGGCTGGCCATTCACCAGCAGGGTGAATATAAAAAGGCCGGGGTAATAGGTGCGGGTGGTCATGGGTTGCAGGCTGATGGATTTGTGCAGTGGCAAGGCAGCGCCAGGCGCGAGCCTCCCGCTGGTGATTTTAAATACCTTCTGCCGCCGCCCATTAATACCGGGGAAATCCATTTTGACATCCACTAAAACGTCCAAGGCATCCTTCGCATCTGCCGCCAAGGCAAGTTGCGCGCGCAGCACAAGCGTTTGGCCCAGTTGTGGTTTGGCCGGTGTCAGCGCAACCGACGCGACGGCAACGCCATCAGCACCTGCAAAACCCAGCACCCCTATAGCGCGGCTATTGCCGCGTTTTACCGCCGAGCGCAGGGCATGTTTGATCAACCACTGGCGCGGCACTGGCGCATCCTGCGCCCAACCCTCCAACACCTGCAGCATATAATCCGGATGGTCTTTGCCCACATCATTTAAATGATTGGCCACCGAGCGGCGCACGTATAACGATGGATCATCCTTCAGTAATTCCAGTAGCGGCGCCGTAAGCTGCGGCTGTTGAATGACCCTTGCCAGCTTGGGCGCCCAGGGCAGGCGCGGCCGGGTGCCTTCGCTCACCAAACGGCGCACATGCTCGCTTGGGTCCTGGGCCCAGCGCACAAGCAGCGCCATACAGGCTGCATAGTGGGTTTCAAAATAAGGCCGCAGGGAAAATTCCGCCGTAAAGCGCTGGGTGAGTTCATATTGTGCCGCCATGGAAACCGCAAAATGCCCCAGGCCATAATCCCGCACAAAAAACACATGGGGCAGATAAAAAAACGGCTCTAAGCCGTTATTTTCCGCAGCGCCTAAAGGCGGCCCTAAGGAGAGCATGATAATTTCAATAGCCTGTTCATAGTCCGCTGGCAAATAACGGCGCAGCCCTGCACTTAAACGCTGCGCCCTAGGCATCAGCTCTAAGTGCTCCAAGCCATCACAACAAAAATCCATAAATGCACAGCTATTAAACGCCGGGTATACAGCGGCAATAGCCGCCGCCAATTGGGCAACTTTATGCCGGGAAAAAAATAATTTTAACGCCTGAGCCATAACAACCTTTTTTATTAAAAATCCCGCGCGCAAGCGCATACAAAAACAGCGTAAAAACACCTTAGTGACTGGGCGGCAAAGCTACTTTCATAGACTCTCGCGCAGCAAATCATGCGCCGATCAAACTGGGTATTTTCCCCATCGCACAACACAGGCTTTGAGATTATTTATCAGCTCACACTGGGAGCTTTCGCGCTGTTTAAGCCTTTTTTCGCGAATATTTGCTCATAAGCCCTGCCATTATTTGAATATCGGCCCTCGTCGGGCTAACGTTAATTTATAACCCCCGTGCTTTTAGTCCAACCCTTGCCGACCCTACACATCCATGCACGATTACACAACGAACAGACCCGGTATCAGCCGCCGCCAATTGCTCAAAGCCGCCGCCATGGGCGCCTGCAGCAGCGCTGTGCCCGTAGCGCCGATGGTGTGGGCCAAAGCAACCGAAGAGTTGCGCATTATGTCGCGGGGCGATGTAAACAGTAATTACGCCTTAGGCGCTATCAAATTAGCCTTAGGCAAAGCGGGCGTGCCCTTTAAACTCAATATCAGCGAAGGGGATTTTGCCCCCATGCGCCAGCGCAAGGAATTAATAGAGGGCGGCCTGGATATTCTCTGGACGGCGACCTCCATCGATATGGAAGAGGTGGCGCTGCCGATTCGAGTGCCTTTGTACAAGGGTTTATTGGGGCACCGGATTTTAATTGTGCATAAAGACAATAAAAATTTATTTAACCAGGTTGATACTTGGGATCAGATGTTAGCCTACCGCTTTGGACAGGGGCGGGATTGGTCCGATACCACCATCATGCGCGCCAACGGTATGAAGGTGGTTACCGCCGTCAAATACGACAATTTATTTTTAATGGCCGATGGCAAACGCTTTGACGCCTTTCCGCGCGGGGTGCATGAACCCTGGGCGGAAATCGAAAAACGCCCAAGCCTTGAGCTTGCGGTGGATGAACACGTCATGATGGTATACCGCATGCCGTTTTATTTGTTTGTGTCTCCCAACAAAAAAAGTTTTGCCGAAGACCTCTACCAGGGCATGTTAATGGCCGTGGACGACGGCAGCTTTGATGAATATTTTTACACCAATCCCACAGTAAAAATGGTGCTGGAAAAAGCCAACTTAAAAAACCGCGTGATATTCAACCTCAAAAACCCCGCCCTGCCACCGAAAACACCGGTCGATGACGCCCGCCTGTGGGTGAATATCAGTAAACTCTAAAACCGCCGCAACGCACCGCTACTCGGCCACCTGTCTGCCCCTAAGGCGGGCGCGCCACAACTCGATAAAAATAGGTAAAAAAGACACAAAAATAATACCCAAAATCAACAGGGTAAAGTTTTTGCGCACCGCTGGGATACCACCAAAATAAAACCCGGCATAAATAAACGAAAACACCCACAAAAATCCGCCCAACACACTAAAGCGAATAAAGCGCGCAAAAGGCATTTTACCCATGCCCGCCACAAATGGTGCAAAGGTACGCACAATCGGCATAAAGCGCGCCATGATCAAAGTGCGGCCGCCGTAGCGATCAAAATACCCTTGGGTTTTGAGCAAATAATCGGTTCTGAATATTTTCGAGTTGGGGTTGGCAAATAAACGGGCACCTAAAAACCGCCCCACTGTATAGTTAGTGCTATCGCCAGACACAGCCGCCAGCCACAACAACAAAGCCAGGCTGTGAACATTCAAATTGCTCGCCGCCATGAGTGCACCGGCGGCAAACAAAAGCGAATCGCCAGGCAAAAACGGCGTGGCTACCAAACCGGTTTCGCAAAAAATAATGCAAAATAAAATTGCGTAAATCCACAGGCCGTATTGATTAAACAGCTCCACCAAATGCACATCAACATGCAGAATAAAATCCACTAAAAACGTTATTAGCTCCACAGTCACACTCTCAGATGATTAAATTAGAAATTCTTGCCCACGGCCATAGGTAGCAGCTCGCCACTTAATAACCGAAACTGCGCATACGCTGCTGCACTCTGCGGTAATTGGCTTCGGCGGGGTCCCGCTCACGCTCGGCGTTGTATAAATTATTTTGGGTGTATTGCACATCATTTTGTAATTGTTGGATGCGCGTTAATAAATCCCGGCGGCGGTCGCTATTGCTTTCGTAGGCCATCTGGCTTTGTTTTTCAGCAATTTCTCGCCCCATGCGGTCAAGGTCGCGATGATAAGAATCTATATCCCGATAGAGTTGATCCACTCGGCTGCGGGCTTGGTACAACTCCTGGCCGTCTCGGTAGCCGCGCAAAAAATCCTCCGCTAAAAAACCCTCACAGGCACCTTGATACTGGGCGCCCGCCGAACCCTGGGTAAAACCATTGGCCGTAGTGCAGTAGGTTTTTTGGCCTTTTTCATGGCCGCGCTGGTAGGTAAATAGATCAGGGGTTACCTGCACCTTAGCGCAGGCTTTGCGGTGTTCATCGATGCGCACCTTGCCATAACCTTTTTGCGCATCCGTCATGCCGATTAAATACCAATCCGCCTGCTTACATTCTTCGGGGCTGAGGGTGGAGCAGGCGGAGAGAAGTAGCGCTAAAACGACGAGGATTAATCGCATGGACTGGGCCTTAGAAAAATTAAACGTGTAGCATAACGCGCAGCCAAAGGGCTAATAACACCGCATTACCCAGCCCAAACACCACCACTCTGTGCAGTATGTGGTTATAGCTTAGGTGAATCAGCGCCTGTGCGCTGCGACAGACCACATAAATCCAGGCCAGCGCCACCTGCGCTGTATCGGCAAAACCTTTAAATACACACAACAGACAGACGGCATAAAACAACACCGGCATTTCAAATAAATTGGCGAATTGGCGGGTGGCTTTTTGCATGCGCTCCGGCGCAGCTCCCTGCATTAAACGGAAATACCCAAAATTAATTTCCCGCTGGCGCACCGCCTGTATGCGGGTAAAAAAAGCCCAGAACAAAACTAAAAACGTTAATACAACCTGTGCATAGAGCGGATATAACATGCCTGGCCTACTTTATCGACGAGTAAACTGTTCCCGTGTCAGCTGTTTTTGCCGCTCGGATTTTTTTAATAAAACATAGGTGGCGCCATAGGAGCCGTGTTGTTTTTGCGCAGTGTGAAAGGCCAATACTTCAGGCATCTGCGGCAGCCAATAATTAACGCAGGATTTTAATAAGGCAGAATCTGTGCGCCCCTCGCCTTTGCCGTGGGTAATTAAGGCCGTGCGCACCTCATTGGCCATACAATCCTTAATAAATTGATACACCTCGCCGCGGGCTTGATCGGCGCTGAGTTTGTGTAAATCCAACCGCGCATCCAATGGGTATTTACCCAAGCGCAGGCTGCGAAATACCCCGGTCTGCACGCCTGGTCGCACAAAACTCATAATATCCAGGGGCGCTAACAGCTCCACAGGCTCCCCCGCCAATGGGTCGAGAGCTTTTTTTAATTCCTGTTGCGCACGCTCCCTCCGCAGAGCTTGGGCTTTTTCATCCGCTGCCGCCGCGCGTTTTAAATCCGCGCGGGGTTTGATGTTAAGCGGCTTAACATCACGTCCAAAAAACTGCTCAAAATCTTCATCCAAGGCCATGTTGGAGTCCTCAAAATTTACAGGCGGTTTGACGGCAGTCTAGGTGCCCCATCTTTGTAGGCCAATGCAATATATTGATTGCTAGTGTGATTTCTTAAGAGTAAAAAATTTTTCAACGCCTCCCTCGCGCTCCCGGGCATACCTGACCACCACCGACCCGGAAGAATATTTTACAACCTCCCAGCCACAATAATCCTTGTTAAAACCCTCATCCTTTTTACTCTTTAAAAAAGCCTTTAACTCTTTGCTCGATGGCGCTATTTCAAGCAATTGTCGTTCATCATAAACAAAGCAAATATAGTTGTTTGCAACAAACCAACCATATTGAAAGATTCCAAAGCCATCATCTGCCATCAAACAATCTTCAGTCGTCATTGTGTAAGTGCCGTTGGACCTGAATGCAACATCACCATACTCTGGACAACCGTTAAACGTAGAAATCCAAGTCCAATCACCCAAAAGAACTTTTGAAATTTTTTCATCAGACTTTTTTTCTGGCTTTATCGAAGAGCACCCAGCCAAAAGCAAAAACATAAGAAGAAATAGTCTCACGGAATTTCCCCTACGAAAAAAACTCACAATGCGAATGGATCGCAAAATATACGCTCAGCCGAGCGGATGGTTTACAAATGAAAATGCTCACCCAAATACACTTGGCGCACCTTGGCATTATTAAGCACATCTGCAGGCGTACCCGCAGCAATAATATGCCCCTCGCCCACTATGTAGGCTTTTTCACAAATATCCAGGGTTTCGCGCACATTGTGGTCGGTAATTAAAATGCCGATGCCGCGCTCGCGCAGGTGAATAATGATTTGTTTGATGTCGTTTACCGAAATAGGGTCCACACCGGCAAAGGGTTCATCCAATAAAATAAATTGCGGATCAGTGGCCAGCGCGCGGGCAATTTCCACCCGGCGGCGCTCACCGCCGGATAGGGCCATACCTAAACTCTTACGAATATGGCCGATATGAAATTCGGCAATTAACTGCTCTAAAATTTGTTGCCGTTGGGCGCTGGATAATTCTCGGCGGGTTTCTAAAATCGCCAGGATATTATCCTCCACCGATAATTTACGAAAAATAGACGCCTCCTGCGGCAGATAACCCAGCCCCTGACGCGCCCGCCCGTGCATAGGGGCGCGGCTAATATCCTGGCCGTTAATGAGCACCCGGCCCTTATCGGCTTTAACCAGGCCTGCAATCATATAAAAACAGGTGGTTTTACCCGCCCCATTAGGGCCGAGTAAGCCGACAATTTGCGCCGCTTCCACCTCAATGGAGACATCAATAACCACCTGGCGTTTTTTGTAGCTTTTGGCCAGATTTAACGCCTGTAATTTTTTCACCGCCGCGCTGCTACTCATGGTTTGACATCAGTTTTGGTGTCGGTTTTATCATCGGTGTTGAGCACCTTGGGGTTGATTACCATGCGCACCCGCTCGCGATTTTTCGTCTCTCCACCGGCTTTTACCACCGAATTTTTTACATCGTAGTCGATGCGGTTGCCGCTTAAATTGGTGCCTTCCTGCTCTAAAAATGCCGAGTCAATTAAATGCAGGGATTCATCCTGAATTTGATATTCCAAGGTATTGGCCTGGGCGATGACTAGGGCTTGTTTTTCGCTGGGTTTTTGTTCGTAATGGACGGGTTTGCCGGTGGCAATAATATGGGTGACCTTTTCTTTATTGCTGTAAATAATCACTTTATCGGCATTAATTTTCATGCTGCCCTGCTGCATGATGACGGCGCCTGCGTAGGTGGTGGTGCCTTTGGTTTCATCGCGCTCGGCGGTGTCCGATTCAATACTAATGGGCTCGCTGCGGTCCCCCTGCAGTGCCCACAGCGGCGCGCTGTATAACAACAGGCAGGTAAAACTAACGCGTAGAAACTGGATCATGGCTGCCCTTCACCTTGGAATGTAATTTGAGAATATGTGTTTCAAGATTTACCGTCAGCCCTTCGGCGCCCATGCTGCCGGTGGGGCTGGTGATGGCGACGGGATCGGCGGTGGTGATTTCCTGTTGGCGGGGTTTGATGGTGAGGCTTTGGGTGGTGAGAAGGGTTTGCTGCCCGGCCGCATTCACCTGCCATACCCGCACGTCACCCCACACCTGCAATGTATCGCCCTGGTCGGTTATTTTGCCCTCTTTCGCATGAATAAACCACGGCAGGCCGTCGCCAAAAAAAGTCAGCTCAGGGGCTTGTACTAAGGAGTAATCTCGCTCGCTGGTTTGGCTGATGTCGGCGCGGAAATATTCCATGCTGGCGGCTTTGTAGCTGTAGGCCAGCTCGCCTTTTTGGTTGTAGTGTTTTGACTGGGTGGAGCGCAGCAGTGCGTAGCTGTTGGGCTGGCTGACCAGTGGGGCAAGCTGGGGCAGCGACAGGCCTTGGCTTGCACTGCGGCCCAGCCAAATGGCCAGCAGTAACCCGGCCGCCGTGGCAATGATGATGCTGAGTGTGCGCAGGCGCATAAACAACTTAGGCTAAATAGGGTGCCAGGGCGGCAAAATAGGTGCCCTGGGCGCGCATGATTAAATCGCAAGCTTCCCGCACGGCGCCTTCACCACCGGGCCGAGTGCTAATCCAATGGGCGCGCACGCGCACCTCATCGCAGGCATTGGGGGGCGCTAGGGCCAGGCCCACTCTGCTCATAATAGCTAAATCCGGGTAGTCATCCCCCATGCAGGCGATGGCCTCCAATGGGCAGGGCTCATCGTTGAGCAGCTCCTGCAGGGCGGCAAATTTATCCTCGCGGCCGAGTTTAATGCGGCTGATGCCCAAGCCTTCGGCCCGGCGCAACACCATGGGGCTGTTGCGGCCGGTGATAATAGCCACCTGTACGCCGCTGGCGGCGAGCATTTTCAGGCCGTGGCCGTCCAGGGTATTAAAGGTTTTCAGGGCTTCGCCGTCGCTGCCGAAATACAGGCGGCCATCGGTGAGCACACCGTCCACGTCCAACACCAATAAACGAATGGCCCGAGCCCGCGCTTGTAGTTGTTCGTTCATTTATACCAAGCCTGCCTTTATTAAATGATGCATGTGTAATACGCCGACGGGGTGCTGCTGGTGATCCACCACCACCAGGCTGGTGATGCGGTATTGCTCCATCAGGTTGAGGGCCTCCACCGCCATAGTCTCAAGGGCCACCCGGCGCGGGTTTGCGCTCATCAACTGGCCGATGCTGGCCTGATTTAAATCCGCCCCTCGGCTCACCGCCCGGCGCAGGTCGCCATCGGTGAAGATGCCCAACAGGGCGCCGCTCTCATCCACCACGGTGGTCATACCTAGGCCCTTGGCGGAAATCTCCTCAAGCGCCTGGTTGAGGGGTGTATTGGGTGCAACT
>DAOQGS010000010.1:0-16553 GCA_035338675.1 Cellvibrionaceae bacterium | reverse complement strand
TTCACTTCAATGACTTTTTTGCCGGATTGGGCATAGATGACATTGAGCTGCCCCATGCCGTGGGGGGCGAAATGATGCACCAAAGGATAGGTGCGGGCGGTGAGGGGGCCGAGGATAAACAGCAAAATTGCGCTTGAATAAAGCGCTTTTCTCACCTTGCCAGCCTGCAAAAACCAAAGCCAGGTGCAGGCCACCGCTGCTAAAGGAATGGCAATGCCACGGGTTAAACCCGCCGCCGTCCAGAAAAACACCATGGCGGCGAAACTGGCTGCATCTGCTTTGCGGCGGCAGCGCCAGGTGGCCCAGAGGGCGGCGCCCAGCAGCACGATAAAGAGGGTTTCCTGCATAAAATAGGCGTAAATGGCCGTCCAGGAGGGCAGCAGACTTAAAAACGCCCAACCGGCTAAGGCCAGGGTTTTACTGCCCTGTAGCTCCCGCAAGAAACGGTACCAAAACCAGGCGCCCAGGAGGGCGAGCAGGGAGGTGTAAAACGCCACCAGCTCAGGCAATTTAACGCTCAGTTTGGCCAGCGCCCCTACGTATATCTGATAGCCGATGGGGTCGGTTAAGGCCATCAGGTCCCGGCGCAACACCTCCGTGCCCTGCTCCCAATGGCGCTGGGGATCGCTGAAGATGTGATCCAACGGATTGTAGGTAAAGATATAGGCCACGCGGATCACACTGCCTGCGGCGATCAGCCAGTAGAGGACGCTGCGCACTCGGCTCAGGCCGAAGCACTGCAGCAGGGCAACCGCCGCGATACTCGCCACCAACACCCAGGCGATAAACAGGCCTAACACCCGCACATCCAACGGGCTGGTTTTGATGGTCAGGCCCATGTCGCCGCTGAAATCGCGGAAGTGAACTTCTATTGAGTTGCTACCGGTGTGCAAAAAGCGCCCTAAATTCAGCGTCACACCCTGGTTCACATCTTTCAGGCGCTCATAGGGCTGATCGGAAAGGTCTACCTCTTGGCCGTTTATCACCAGTTTTAGCAACAGGTCATCGGGTATCACGTTATATAAGGAGGGTGCCAGCCAGCCCAATGTAAGCTCGCCCTTAACAACATAATCCATAGCGCCAGTGCCCTGTTTTAAAAAGGGCACGTTAATGGGGCTAGGCTCGCCAGCGGCGCTTTTAATGCTGAAATTATGCAACTGGATAACAAGGCTGTGGCTTAAGAATCCAAGCAGGAGCGCGGCGGCCACAAGGACGGCCCACAGAGGGCGGCGCAACTGAACGAGAAATGACTGCATGCTTGCTCCTGGGCGGCCTTAATTGACGGGGCAGGAAGCTTAGCGCACCCGCGCCGCGGATTGAACCGCCGCCGGGGGCCTTCCGCAGTACCTAATAGGCATTCTGGAAAATTTTTTGGCCGCAAGGGTTGGAGAACACGATTCAGCCGCAGGCACTGGATTGACGTATACAGTGCTGTGGCTGCCAGGCGGCCCTAAATACTAGTGCTGAACTTGCCAAGCCCAGTAGAATGCCCACTTTTAGCTGCGACCTTAGCCATGCTGCCCGCCCTTACCACTCCCGGCCTTGATGCACTCACCGAAAAATTCCTACACACCTTAGCGGCGCTGGGATTTAAGGGCGATATTCACAGCGACTACGCCAGCCGCACGGTGCTGGCCACCGATAATTCCATTTATCAGGTGCTGCCCCAAGCGGTGCTCTACCCCAAAGACCAGCAGGACCTGGTGTACATACTCGAGCTGGCCGCCAATACCACCTTTCAAACATTGGTGATCGCCCCCCGCGGCGGCGGCACCGGCACCAATGGGCAATCCCTCACCCCTGGGGTAGTGGTGGATATGTCCAAACATATGAACCAGATTCTCGCCATAGACCCAGTGGCCCGCACCGCCCGCGTGCAGGCCGGGGTGGTGAAAGATCAGCTCAACGCCGCCTTAAAACCTCACGGCCTGTTCTTTGCGCCGGAGCTTTCCACCAGCAACCGCGCCACCCTGGGCGGCATGATCAACACCGACGCCTCCGGCCAAGGCTCAGTGCTGTACGGTAAAACCCGCGACCATGTGATCAGCCTCACCTCAGTGTTATTGGGCGGCCAGGTATGGCAATCCCAGGCCATGGATGAGGCTACGCTTAGCGAAGTGTGTAGCCGCACGGATAAAATCGGCCAGATTCACCAGCTGCTGCAATCGATTAACCACGAACAGGGCGCGCTGATCAAAGCCAAATTCCCGCCCTTAAACCGCTGCCTCACCGGCTACGACCTGGCCCACATTCGCGATGATGAGGGCCGCTTTAACCTTAACAACATCCTCTGCGGCTCCGAGGGCACCTTAGGTTTTATCAGCGAAGCCACCCTCAACTGCCTGCCCATCCCCAAACACACAGCCCTGGTGGTAGTCACCTACCCGGACTTTAACGCCGCATTGCGCCACGCCAACGCACTAATGAGCGCAAGCCCTGCCAGTATTGAAACGGTAGATTCCACTGTGTTGAACCTGGCCATGCAGGATAACGCCTGGCAGGAGGTGGCCGAATTTTTCCCCAGCAGCGGATCTTTGGTGCAGGGCATTAACCTGGTGGAGTTTATCGGCGATGAGCTGGAAGCATTGGAGGCCAACCTCGCCGCCTTTGCCCAGCGCCTGGATACAGAACAACAAGAGAAAAACGCCTGCAGCGGCTACAGCTTTGTGCGCGGCGCGGGCAGCGTGAACAAAATTTGGGGTATGCGCAAAAAGGCCGTGGGCCTGCTCGGCAATGCCGCTGGCGAAGCCCGCCCGGTGCCCTTTGTGGAGGACACCGCCGTGCCCCCTGAGCACCTGGCCGATTACATCGCCGAGTTCCGCGCCCTGTTGGATGCACGGGGTTTGCGCTACGGCATGTTCGGCCATGTGGACGCAGGTGTATTGCACGTGCGCCCAGCCCTGGATTTAAAAGACCCGCAACAGGCCCAACAGATTCGCGCCATCAGCGATGAGGTAGCCGCCCTCACTTACAAATACGGCGGCCTGCTCTGGGGGGAACACGGCAAGGGCGTGCGCAGCGAATACGCGCCGCAATTCTTCGGCGAGCTGTACCCCCAGCTGCAGCGCATTAAAGCCGCCTTCGACCCCCACAACCAACTCAACCCCGGCAAAATCGCCACCCCCAGCGCGCACCTTGCCCTGCTTAAAATCGATGAAGTCAGCATGCGCGGGGAATTCGACCGGCAGATTGGCGTGCAAACCTGGCAGGGCTTTAGCGAAGCGGTGTATTGCAACGGCAACGGCGCCTGTTACAACTGGGCCGCCAACGACCCCATGTGCCCCAGCTGGAAGGTGAGCCGCGACCGCGTGCAATCCCCCAAGGGCCGCGCCTCGTTAATACGCGAGTGGCTGCGGCAGATGGCACGCGAAGGCGCTGACCCTACGGCCCTGCTGGCCAAACCCCGCCATTGGCTCAAAGAAATAATCGAATTACCTCTGCGCCTGCGCAACCGCCGCAGGGATACAACTGATTTTTCGCACCAAGTAAAAGCCAGCATGAACACCTGCCTGGCCTGTAAATCCTGCGTGGGCCAATGCCCCATCAAGGTGGATGTACCGGAGTTTCGCAGTAAATTCTTGGCCCTCTACCATCTGCGCTACCCCCGCCCGCTTAAGGATTATCTGGTGGGTAGCCTGGAATTTATCCTGCCCTGGGCGGCCAAGGTGCCCAGGCTTTACAACGGCCTGATGGCCTTTGGCCCTATAAAAACCCTGCTCAGCCGAGTAGTGGGTTTTGAAGACAGCCCTAAGCTTTCCGGCATTAACCTTGCGCAAGCCTTAAGTGCCCAGGGCGTAGCCCTTGCCACCCCGCAAGCCATAGCCGCCTTAAGCCCTGAGCAAAAGGCCCGGGCTGTTGTGCTAGTGCAGGATGCCTTCACCAGTTACTTTGAAACCCAAGTGGTGATCGATGCCGCCCTGCTGCTGCAAAAACTCGGCTTTTATCCGCTCTTGGCGCCCTTTCAAGCCAATGGCAAACCCCTGCATGTACACGGCTTTTTGCGCGCCTTTAAAGCCGTCGCCGCCCGCCAGGCCCAGACCCTCAATAGCCTGGCTCAAGCGCAGCTGCCCCTGGTGGGCATAGACCCAGCCATGACCCTGTGTTTTCGCAGCGAATACAGCAAATACCTAGACGGCCAAATGCCCCAGGTACAACTGCTACAAGAGTTTTTGCACGCCCGCCGCAGCGAGTTTGGCGAGATTAAATGTGTAGCGGACAAAAGCTTCAAACTCTTTCCCCACTGCACGGAAAAAACCAATGCACCCAGTTCAACCGGCCAATGGCAGCAGGTATTTAAAACCCTCGGGCTGCAGTTGGATGTAGTGGCCACCGGCTGCTGCGGCATGTCCGGCACCTTCGGCCATGAAAGCGCTAACCTGGCAAGCTCCAAAGCCCTCTTCGCCATGAGCTGGCAAGCGCCCCTGCACGAACACGGCGCCCAGGCCCTGGTGACCGGTTACTCCTGCCGCAGCCAAAGCCTGCGCCAGATGGGGGTGAAACCGCTGCACCCGGTGCAGGGCTTGTTGCAGAGCCTGGCTTAAAATTCATAGCTTGCCGCCGGTGTTTCTCCCCCGGCGCAGCCGAATCCATCCAATAATCCGCTACTCCCCCAGGCCAGCCTATGTCCCCAGAACCCCTGCCAACCCCCTGGCTGAGTATTTTAATTCCCGTCTACAACGTGCAGGATTACCTAGAAGCCTGTTTGCAATCGGTGTTATCCCAGGCGGATAGCGGCGTAGAGGTAATTGCCCTGGACGACGTCTCCACCGATAACTCACTTGCACTGCTCAAACAGATTCAAGCCCAATCCTCTCACCCCATTCGAATTATTCAGCACGCGAATAACCAGGGCTTAAGCGCTGCCCGCAACAGCATGCTTACCGAAGCCTGCGGCGACTATATTTGGTTTTTAGATTCCGACGATATTATTTGCCCCGGCAGTCTCGCCGCCTTAAAAACAATTATTCAGAACCACACGCCAGATTTAGTGCTGTGTGATTTTTATATGCTGCGGGAGAACACCCAACTTAAACATAAACTGCGCGGCGAGTTGCATCGCAAAACCTTTGGCGGCAGTGAAAATCAACTCAGCAGCGATAAAAACGCACTGTTTTATCATTTATACAAAACCGCGCAGCTGCACATTTGGAGCAAAATCGCCAAACGCAGTTTATGGGGCGATGATCTGCGCTTCCCCAGCGGCCAACTGATGGAGGACCAAACCGTAACACCGCGTTTATTTTTGCGGGCAAACACTTATTATTATTGCCCTCAAGTGTGGATAGGCTATCGCCAGCGCCCCGGCAGTATTTTATCCACCCCCAACAGGCAACGCCTTATCGACTCGTCCATTTCCGCCAAAGACGTGTTAAAGGAATGGTTACAAAAACACCCAGATTTAACCGACCAAAGCCGGTTTACCTTTGCCTACACGCGCGCCAAGATGTTTATTGGCATAGCCAGAATTTTACGGCGCAGCCAACAAATTAACGACCTCAACTGGCACCGCCAACAATTTTTTGACAACAGCCAGTGCAATTTAAATTGGCTGATTATGCAGTACATAAAACGCGGTTGGTTTTTGCGCTTGGCACGCCTGCTCTATCATCTGCGCTAAGGTGTCAACCATAGGACGCGCCAATAAAGTCCGCGGACGCACTTAAAATAATTGCATAAAATTAAGACGCAAGCTTAAGAGCTTGTGAAATTAGCAATTACTTTATTTAATCAAGGCCTCATAACCGGCCAGCATTTTTGCCTGGGTAAAATGCTCAAGGGCATAGGCACGCGCCGCATTGCCTATTTGCTCAGCCTTTATCGGGTTTTGCAGCAAGTCCGCCAACACCTGGGCAAGCTGGTCAACAGCTTTTGCCTCTACCGCCACCCCTATTCCCAAGGCCAATATTTCTTTTACACCCACCACATTGCTTGCCACCACCGCGCAACCGGCCGCCATTGCCTCCACCAACGCTAAGGGCATACCTTCATAATGGGTGATTAATGCGGCAATTTGATAAGTCGCCAATAATTCGGGCACTTGATTGGAATGCCCTAAAAAAGTCACTTGCTCATTGATGCCCAGGCTTTGCACCAACTGCTCGGCACGTTTTTGTAGAGATGATTTACCACCACCTAAAAGCGCCAACTCAATTTTTACGCCCATATGATTTAATTGCGCCACGGCGCGAATTAATGTCTCGTGATCTTTTTGCCGCGCAAAGCGCGCGCACATGATGACGGCATTTTTACGCTGAGAGAATTCCACCACAGGCAATCGTGCGAAGCGCTCAGCATCAATGCCATTATTCACAAACACACATTTTTCCGGCGCAAACCCTAACGCCAGCAAACTATTTTTTACCCCTTCAGAAACGCCCACCAACCACCGGGTGTGTTTAGTTAATTGTTTGGCCAGCCATAAACGCAGGGGGGTGTAACGCTCGCGCGAATTATGCTCCACATGAATAATAACGGGCACACCGGCAATTATGGCCGCAATACGCCCCCATAAATGTTCGCTAAAACCATGGGCAATTAATACACGAGGGGCTATACGTTTAAGCAGTTTTACCAGAGCAATAATAGTTGCTAAATGACTCCAGCCGGGCACCACAAAAAAAGGAATTTGCTGGGCGGTTAATTCATCCAATTGCGCCTGGCGGGTTTGCCGTTTGCGGCGCAGAACCAGCAGGTGGGTGCGCACACCGCTGCGATTGGCTTGGGCCACCAGGGTACGAGCCACCTGGGTAGCGCCTGAAAATCCACCGGTAACAAAATGTACCACTGCGCCTTGCGCCTGCTCCGCCATATTCACCACGCTTAAAAAACAAAGGGCGCGATTGTAGCTTAAGGACGCATTTTCCGCAGCGCATTATTAACCCGGCGGCTTTTTATGCCGGGTTAATGGCGGCGGCAAGGACGCCGCACCGGCGGAGCGAAGGCAAACTCGATCAGGACGATTAAGTTTACCGCCGGGGTAATAAAATCCACGCCGCTCATACATACACTTTTTTACACACGCAGGATTAAGCACATGTTAAGTTATTTAACGCGCTAACCGAGGCGCGCAACCTACCATCACAAAGAGGATTTTGTATGTTTTGTTTTTCCCCAAAGGCCTTAAGCCTAGCCCTGGCTGCCAGCTTTTTATGCCACACATTAAACGCACAGAGTGCAACCAGTAGCGATGTAATCGACGCAGTACCGGAAAAATCCCTAGAGCCGATTGTGATCGATCCCTTACCGGTGCCCATTAAAATAGGCACTAGCACACTCAGCTGCACGCTCTCCGCTAGTAGCAGCACCTCCAGCACCTATGAAATAAGCTATAAAGTTGCCAATACCGGCAAAAATACGGTTTTTAACTGGCAGGTGCAGCTGCCCTTTAATCAAGCGCCGCGCATTATAAAAGTGGCCAATGCTGAAACCCGCGGCAGCCCCACGGTAACGGCCAGCAATATCGCCAGCAACGGCACCTTAAAACCCGGCCAAGCCACCGTATTTACCCTCGCCGGTTACCACAATGGTTATTTTGTCCCCCCTAGCTGTATTCCCTACCCGCCCTCTAACTCATCATCCAGCTCGTCTAGTTCGTCCTCCAGTTCATCATCAAGCAGCTCAAGCTCAAGCAGCGGCTCAAGTTCAAGCTCATCCTCCAGCTCAAGTAGCTCATCCTCCAGCTCCGGTGGGGTGGTTATTAATATTGACCGCAGTTTATTTGTTCATGATCAGGCCACCCTCAGCGCCAGCAACATCACCCTCAGCCGCGTTATGGATCGGCTGGCCAGCCAATTAAGCGCCGCCAACCCCAGCGATACAATTACCGGCAGCACCCTATTTGCCCGCCTGTGGGACGCACAAAACCCGCAGGGCTCACAACCGGCCACCGGTATCGCCCAGTGCAACGGCCTGGTGAATAATTGGCCCATCGACTGCCGCCCCGTAGAAGGAGGCCAGTCGCGCGACCCACTTACCTTTATCAATCAATATATTCCCATCGCGCTAGTCAATCGTTTTGATCTGCGCGATCAAGCAAGCTTTACCGATTGCGGGGAATATCGGGTGATTTTTGCCAACCCCATTAGCTCGCGCAATTTTATTATTTTTGAAGCCCAAGTCCCCAACCCAACACCCGGCACGGCCAGCGGCTGTTTGCCGATACAAAATCTGTGGGCTGGATTAAGTAGCAATAATTCCGCTGCATCCCGCGGCGCCATTTTGGAGGATTTTTATTTTAATGGCCTGCCCAATGCCAATGTGCGCCCGGTAATCGACAGCAGAAACTACGCACAAAATACCGGCCAAATCCGCACCAACCAATTTATGACAGGCCCCTGGTTACTCAAGGAATACAAGGCGGGCATTCAAAACGGTAAAAATACCATCCAGGTTGTCAGCGTAAAAAGTAACCCGGTGGGCCGCTTATTCGAAGTGACCAATGCCGACCCCAGAGCGGTGAGTTTCCGCAGCGATTTTGTACAAAACTTACCGAGCTTGTTAGATCCTAATTTGGCGACCTTTTTTATCTCAGTCACTAACGATGCCCACAATAACGGCGAAAGTCATTCACAAATTCCCGGCGGTAATGATTTTCTCAATCATTTTGCAGTTAGCCGCGGCAGCTCATTTGAAGCGGCGATCAGCAGTAGAATTGTGCAAGCGGGCAGTAATTTAACCGTGGATCAAGTGCTCAACCGCGCCACCGCCATGACCTGTGGCGGCTGCCACCAGCCCAGCACCTTTGGCATTGGTTCCGTTGGCGCCGTGGGGCCGGGACAAGGCTGGCCGGATTCAGCGGGGTTTGTGCACGTAAACGAATTTGCGAGCAGCGGCGTATTTCCGCTTTCACCGGCTTTAACCCAGGTATTTTTACCGGCGCGCCGCACTGACATGGCAGCGTTTTTAAATGCCAGCACCGCCAAGGTGAGCCTACCGATCAAAGTAATACCGGGCATTACACCTGCACCAACGCCCATTACGCCGGTTATAGATGCGCAGGAGCTGCAGCTGAATAGCCAAAACACTACGGATAACGCCACTTCAACTACAACCCGCAGCAAACGCGCCGGTTAATGCGCTATCGGGCCTGCTGGATTATTCAGCAGGCCTTTTTAATTTTTATCCAGCACACAACTATTAACCCGGCACTAAATCCCGCCGCGTTAATAAATTGTGCTAAGCCATCTCCGGCAATTGCTCCTGTACCAAACGCATTAAATCTTCTTCTGTCCAGGGTTTATTTAGATAGGCGTCCACACCAACCTGCGCCGCCATCTGCCGGTGTTTATCGGTAACCCGAGAAGTCACCATCACAATCGGCAAATGCTCATCGGTTTCCCCGGCGCGAATATGATTGGTTAATTCCAAGCCGTTCATGCGCGGCATTTCCAAATCCACTAGCACAATATCGGGCTTTATTTTTTCCATCACGGCGATAGCTTCAAAACCGTCTTTTGCGGTTTGTACATCCAAACCTAAATCCGTCATAAATTGCGCCAAAGCGCGGCGGGCACTTAAAGAATCATCCACCACCAGGGCCACTAATTTGGGCGAACTGGGCACAAAACGGGCTTGATACTCATCTTTTACCCGCAGCCAGCGCTGATATTCCTGATCATTCATTTGCAAGGTGGGGAACTCGTGTAAATCCAACACCGGGCTTACTGAACCATCCCCCAAAATCGCCGCCCCCACTACACCGGCAGGCTTACAGGAATATTTATTTAAGGGTTTAATAATATGGTCTTCACTGGCGAGAATACTCTCCACCGCAATGGCCACACGGCCGTGTTCACCGCGCCGAGTAATTAATAAAGCGCTGTAGCGCGCCACAGCATTTTGCCCCGGCATCATGGCCAAATCGTCAATGCGCAACACATCCAGGGTTTCACCGTTATAAATATACTGGGGTTTTTCCTCCGCCCAATTAATATCCGTGGGCAGAATATAAATTAACTGCTCCACGCCCCGGCTCACCAATGAACATTTATGGCTGCCCATTTTAATTACCAGGGTATGGGCAGATAAAATACTCATGGGCATTTCCAGCGCAAACGAAGTGCCGCGATTGAGCGCCGATTGAATACTCATACTGCCTTTTAAGGCCCGCAACTGGGTGGCCACCACATCCAAACCTATGCCCCGCCCCGAGGTTTGGCTAACCTGATGGCGGGTAGAAAACCCCGGCGTAAGCAGTATTTTATGTAGTTCTGCGCGGGTGGGATTTTCATAGAGCTCTAAAATGCCGCGCTCCCGTGCAAGCCCCTCAATACGGGCATAATCTAATCCCGCGCCGTCGTCCTCCACCACTATGCTTAAATTTTCTCCGCGGCGATTAAAGCTCACGCGAATTAAACCTTCGCTGTCTTTGCCCAATTCAGCGCGGCGCGGCGCACTTTCAATGCCGTGATCCACTGCGTTGCGCAATAAGTGCATTAAAGGGTCCACCACCGTATTCAGCACGCGGCTGTCCACTAATACACCTTCCCCCTGCAATTCAAAGCGTACATTTTTTTGCGTTAAGCGCGCTGCCTGGCGCACACAGCGCGCTAAACGCGGTGCAATTAACGATACCGGCAACATGCGAATATGCAACAACAGGTTTTGTGCATCGCTGCTGCGGTGGCGCTGCTCAATGACCAGGTTGGTAAGTTCTTTTAATTGCGCCTCAATGTGGTAAATGGCTTCTTGGGAGTCGGTAGTGACTTCTTGCAACTGGCTGGTAAAACTGTGCAGCTCGCTGAAACGCTCCATTTCCAAGGGGTCAAAATCGCCGCCGCGCTCGATATTAGCGGTGTTTTTAATGCCGTGTAATTGCACCAAGTGATCGAAACTGGCCGCAAGGGCACGAATTTTTTGATGGTAGGACTCCGCCGATTTAACCCCCGCCACCAACTGGCCAATACGCGTTAATACCTGGTTAGTACCGATTTGGTTTTCCCCAGCGATGCGCAATAACTCCTGCGCCATGGTCTCGGTGACGGTTAAATGATGTTGATGCGTGTCTGTATCCTGTTCATCCACGAGAACCGGGGCAGGCTCCTGCACGCTGCTAACACCGGGAATTAGAGCCTGGCTGCTGTATTCCCACTGGCCGGAATAAGCCTGCCGCAACTGGGTTAATACGCGGCTTAACAATTCAATTAACTGCGCAGGCTTAGGCCCTAGGCCAATTAAATATTCGGAAATACTCGCCAAGGCATCGGCGGTATCCTCCAATAAATCCACCGATGCCTGTGCCACCGCCCCAGATTGTTTAACAATTAATTCTAAAAGATCTTCTGTGTAGTGCATTAAATTCGCAAGCCCGCGAATACCCACCAAATTGGCGGCGCCTTTTACGGTGTGAGCCGCTCGCAAGGCGATGGCCAGGGCAGCGGTATCTTGCTCTTCAACTAAGCGCGCTACGGCGCGGGAGAAACTGGCCGAGTGTTCAGGTAATTCTTGCAATAAGCCGTTTAATAAATCGCGGTTGACATCGCTGTCGATGGCGAGGCTCACCATATCCTCGTCAACAAAACTCGGCAATTGACTGATGGGGCTGTCTTCATCGGCGATAATTTCTGAACTGGAAAACGCCTGCTGTAATGCTTCGTAGTGTTCCCCCTGGGGCCAGCGATTATCCAACACATATTCTACCAACTGGCTTACAGCGGTATTTTCCTGTTCGCTGCCAATACTGGTGAGGTAGTGAATCAACAGCGGGCACCAGCCGGCCATTAATATTGAATTTTCATCCACCCACGGCTGATGTTGCCAAATTAAAAAATTCGCTTTTAAATGCTCGCATACGCGCTCCACCCCCAACAAACCCACCAGGCGCGCGGCGTGACCTAAGTTATCCAAATGGCTAAATAACTCATCTAACAAAGCGTTTTTAGCTTCTTCATCACCGCTGTGTAAAGGAGATAAATCGTAGGAAGCTAAATCAGACAGCTCAGAATGCAAAAGCCCAATTAACTCTTGCTGTTCGGCCGTAGGCTGGGACGTCGTCATAGATGCATGCTCCAATTGCGCAATAAACATTGCAGGGCTGGTGCGGGACAAAAGCCTTCGCGCTCGCACCGCGAAGCTGATTTATACAGACGAATGTTCTTTGTCGTGCTCAGGCAGCGTGAAGCTGTTTACCCGCTCAACCAGAGTTTCACAAAACGCTTTTAAGGAATCGGTATGCTGTTTTTGCTGGGTAAGCTGCAGGCCGGTTTTTTCCGTAAAACTGCGGATAATAGTCGCTCTATCCCGCACTCGGTTGGACAGTTCCGCCTGCTGAGTTGAACTGTGGGCAATAAGCTGTACCTGCTCCACCAAGCGCCGCGTCACCGCCACCGTATCTTCCATTTTGGCGCCTGCGGATTCTGCCAAGCGCGTTCCCTCGGCTACTTGGGAAATCAATTTATTCATGGTATTAACCGCATCGGCCGTTTCGATGCGAATATTGTTTACCATCGAGGAAATCTCCGCCGTGGCCTCCCGGGCGTTTTCAGCCAAGCGCTGCACCTCATCGGCCACCACCGCAAAACCTTTGCCCGCTTCACCTGCAGACGCCGCGTGCATACTGGCGTTTAAGGCCAAAATATGGGTGCGCTCGGCGATGGTATTAATCAAATTTACAATACCGGAAATCTCCTGGGAGCGATCCCCCAAACGTTTAATCCGTTTTTCCGTTTCCGAAATGGTTTCGCGAATACTTAAAATACCGCTCACCGAGCGGCTTACCGTATCGCGGGCAGACTGGGTATTATCGATGGCCATTACCGCAAATTTATCGGCGTTTTGCGCTTTGGCAGCGATATCGCCCATGGTTTTAGCGGAAATCTCCATAGCTTTACCGGTGGCAATTACCTGCTTGCGCTCATCTTCGGCCACCTGCACCACCAGGCGGGATTGTTTTTGCAGGGCATCGGCAAGCTCATTAACCTGGGCGGAAATATCTTTCACCTGCCACAGGGTTTTTGCCGTTTCCGAGGTTAAAAGGTTAATCGCATCGGAAATAGTACCGGTAATATCCGCCGATACAGGTACGTGAATGGTTAAATCTTTACGGGCGATTAAACCCACGGCGCGAATTAAAGAAATAATGGAGTTATTGAGGATTTCATTTTCCAAAAATTGATCCTGCAAAAACTGGAAGCGATCATCCAATAATTGGTTAAAAGCGCGGCCTAAGTCACCCAGCTCATCCTGTTCCAGAATTTTTACCCGCGCCTTTGAGTTACCCTTGTTAATACGCTGCATTACGTTTTGCATATGCACCAGCGGGAATACAATGCTTTTATAGATGAAATAAATACCCACCGCAGCGCCCATCACCACCACAAAAATCAGTGCAATAAAAATGGCGCGCACTAATTGAATTTGCTCATCCATGCTGGCGGTAAATTTAATTAATTGACTCTCTAGCCCCTGCTGCAATTGTACAACCTGCTGCAAAACCGGTTGGTACTTGCGCCCGTCAAACCCTGCCTGCTGAGCAGGCACAGGCTCCGGGGTAAAGCTTGCGGCATAGTCATCCAAAGCGGCTAATAGATGCACCAATCCCGCATCCGGGCGCAAAACACTTTTTTGCGTGGTACTAAAATCGCGCACGAAGCCTTGCAAACTGGCCAGGCTAACCTCCTGCCGGTCCGCCATAAAACCCTCGTGTAAGCGTTGTAATTCCACCCAGGCGGCAAGCTCTTGAGGTTTGGCGCGCTGCTTTACAATCGCCTCTAGTATTTTAAATTGTGTGCGAATTTTTTCTTCTGCGTAGCGCTGTTGAATGGGAGCAGCTTCCCCGCCTGGCGTCGAGGCCGCTTGCAGCGCCTCAAAAGCGCTGACTATAGTTTGCGGATTGGGCAGCGAGGGTTCTTTTTTCGCAAGGAGCTGGGCGTGATTAAATGTGCTGATAAATGCCTCTTGACTGGCCTTAAGCTCTTCGCTGGCAGCCCCCAAATAAGAATTGGCAATAAAGTCCTGTAAATGCCCGCGCCCCTGCTGCAAAAACTTCTCAAATAAACTGTAATTCTGCGCGGTTTCCCGCACCTTGGCTTCTTGATCCACCTGCCAATAATAAGCGACCCCCAAAGCGGCAAAACCTAACGCCAGCCAGGCCACTAACAGCAGAATTTTCTGCGATACACGCAAACTTGAGAACACATTCATAGGATCTAACCTTAGGTTACGTTCAGCACTTTTAGGAAACTGTAATTAAGTGGATGTTCAAATACATCACCTAATTAGCGGTCCCTTATTTAAGAGCATTCTGCAGGATGATCTGTTCTCAAAAACGGCGCAGGCGGGCAGCTTACGGCGGATTTTAACAACCCCAATCGATCCGATGCTCCCTTAATTATTCTGATAAAAAACTAATTATTCTGACAAAACACTCTGTATTTTGGCGGCCTACACGCTCACCGGGCTATTAACCGGCCAAGGTGGAAAACAACACCTCATGACTTAATTCCAGCCAGACTTGATTATCGCAGCGGTAACTATGCTTTATACAATGGGCAATCGCTTTCGGCGCATGCAAATAATCATCGGTTTGCACACTACGGCTTAAATCAATTGCCTGGGGTTTTTCATTCAACACCAAAGCGGCCGCCTGGGCCAGGGTGCCAATCACCAACACATAGGGCGCCGCAGTAGCCGGGGTAGTACCATTAATAAAACAATCCAAATGAAATACCGGCACAATTGTGCCGCGCACATTTAATAGGCCGGCAAAATGGTGTTGCACATTGGGTAGCGCCGACCAGCTGGGATTTTTAATTAATTCGCTGTATACACCCGGCGACACCATATAACCCTGGCCGCCCACGGTAAACCCATAGGCCCGTGCGCCTAAAGTAACATGCTGAGCGGGATTAACCTGGGGTACACCAAGAGCCATAAAACAACTTAAATTGCGGCAATCGTGCGGATAATTTCTTCCGCCGAATAGGGTTTAGAAATAAGCCCGCGCCCACCTTGCAATTCGGCCCATACACGGTCAGCTTTTTGGCTTTTGCTGGTAACAAATATAACGGGGATTTTGCCGGTTTCGCGGTCGGAGGTGATTGCGCGACAGGCTTCATAGCCGTCGCCGCCCTCCATCACCACATCCATTAAGATTAAATCCGGCCGTGTGGAGCGGGCTTTTTCCACGGCTTCGCGCCCGCTGGAGGCGGTTACTACTTGGTAACCGGCACCTTCAATTATTAATTTAAGATATTGCAAATCTACGGCTGAGTCGTCTACCACCATGATTTTACTGGCTGTCATAGATTTATTCCTTCGGCTGTGGAAATTGGTCGTTAATAATTCGCTCAAAATCGGAGTGATTAATAGGCTTAACCAGATAGGTGTCACACCCCGCTAATGCGCCTTTAATACGGTCAAATGAAGAGGATTTACTGGTGAGTAAAATAATCGGGGTATTTTTATTGGCCTGAATTTTTTTAATGCGGCGACAGGCGGCATAGCCATCCATGCTGGGTAAAACCACGTCCAAAAAAATCATATCAAATTTGCAGCCTAGCGCTGCACCCAAGGCGGCCTCGGCCGTATCCACCGAGGTGACTTCAACACCCAAAAGGCCAAATTCAATTTCTAATTGCCGCCGCACGGCGAGGCTATCATCCACCACCAAGGCTTTATTTAAGCCCTCCCGGCGGGCGGCGGCAATCGCCTCCGGCCGATTTAACAACTTCAGCCCGGCGACGGCATCTTCGCACAAGCGGGTACTGTCGCCGCCGATTTCAAATTCCGGCAGGTAATTCAGCTCTTTAATCGTGTAGGTGTCGAGCAATTTAATTAGGCGGCTGGGATTGATGGGGGATTCTAAAAAATAACCCGCCGGGCTTTGCTCCCCCTGCGTGCTGCCGCGGCGGCTTAGGCGCACTTGGGGGCGGGCTGCGGCAGGCCCCTCAATGAGGCCGCGATCCCAGGCGGCAAGCACCGTGGGGTTAAGGGTACATAAGATAACAAAGTCCACATCGTCCGGTAGGCGGCGGCTGTTGGTCATTAAAGGGACGGCTTCGTAAATGCGGTTGCGAAAATTGGTGACGCTAAAGATGCGTGCGAAGGCATTCATGGCCTCCACCGAGGCGCCCACTATGCCAACGCGAAAGGTGCGCGGATTGGAAACTCTGCGTTTTACGGGATTTGACATGATCAACCAAAATTTTCGTGGTAGTGAAGCACTCCAACCCTGTGCCAGAGAAACCACACCCCCTGTATGGCAGACTACAACTCAAAACAGTTGCCAGGCGCTCCCCGACACGCCTAACAAGGCAAGCATCAAGCGCTCTAGTAACACATCCAGATTATTTAACTCGGCCACCTTCAACCCCAGCCTAGTTCAGGCCGGAAATTTTTGCCGGGCAAAGTCTACAAGATAATAGGCGCGCCGCGAATATTTATTTACCATTCAAACAGTTATTGAAGTTCTGCGCGAATCACTGCACCATTCTTACCCGCAGCTAAGCCCGCACTCGCCCAGTTGGGCATACGCTTCCCCTGCAGACAGTTCACAGGCTGCGGGCACTGCGGCGGTTGAGCGGTCGCGGCCAAATAGCTGTTTATGTTGGTTACTC
>DAOQGS010000009.1:0-17218 GCA_035338675.1 Cellvibrionaceae bacterium | reverse complement strand
GCTGGCGAGCCTGACCACAGTATTGGCCTTGCATCCTGAGGCCTGGTCACTCTTGCCAACCCTTACGGCCAGCCTGCAGCCGGTTACAGGCCGCATGCACCTCATTAGTAGCCCGCATGCAGCACCCAAAGTGGTAGTGGATTACGCCCATACTCCGGACGCACTAGAGAAAGCCCTTGCCGCCGTACGGGTGCACGCAACTGGCAAGCTGTGGGTGGTATTTGGTTGCGGCGGCGACCGCGATAAGGGTAAGCGCGTGCTGATGGCGCAGGCAGCTGAAGCTGGCGCCGATCGAGTGGTTATCACCAGTGATAACCCTCGCAGCGAAGACCCCCATGCCATTCTTGCCGACATAACCCAGGGGCTTGCACACGTGCCTTGGCTTGTGGAGTCGGATCGCAGGGCCGCCATTGCCGCCGCCATTGCCGCTGCCGATGTTGATGATTGGGTGTTGCTGGCGGGCAAAGGCCATGAAACCTATCAGCTGGTTGGCGAGCAGATTATCCCCATGAGTGATATAGCCGAGGCCCAGGCGGCCCTGGCGCTTTATACCCCCAGCGAGACGCTCTAAATGATGAATTTAACCAGTTGGGCTGCGGCCGCCCAGGGCACCTTAGTAGGTGAAAACCGGTCGGTCAGCAGCGTCTGTACCGACAGTCGCACACTCCAGGCGGGGGATGTGTTTTTTGCCTTAAAAGGCCCTAACTTTGATGGCCATGCCTACTTAGCCCAGGTGGCGGCGGCAGGGGCGGCGGCGGCGGTGGTGGAACAGTTGGATCCAAGCCTTGGGCTGCCGCAAATTTTGGTCGCCGACACAGTGGCCGCCCTGGGCAAAATCGCCAGTCGTTGGCGGCAGGAGCATTTTCACGGCACCTTGTTTGCCATTACCGGCAGCTGCGGCAAAACCACGGTAAAAGGCATGTTAAAAAGTATCTGCGAGCAGGCGGGCGCCACCCTTGCCACGGCGGGTAATCTGAACAATCACCTGGGGGTGCCGCTGACCCTCATGCAGCTGCGGCCACCCCACCAATTTGCGGTGATCGAAATGGGCGCCAGCGGCCGCGGCGAAATCGCCTACCTCACCGCCCTGGCCAGGCCGGATGTGGCCCTCGTCAACAATGTACAGCCCGCCCATGTGGAGGGTTTTGGCTCCCTGGCGGCTATCCGTGAAGAGAAACTGCGCATTTTTGCGGGGCTCGCTGAGAACGGCACCCTGGTTTTGAATCTGGATGATAACTACGTGCGTGAGGCCTATGACGAGATAGCGGCCTATGGGCAGAATAAAATCGGCTTTAGCCTGCAGCCATCAGTGCCTGCAGGTGCTCCGGCCTGCCGCTTAAGCCAGGCGCTGCAGGCGCACAGCTTGCCCAATGGCGCCTGGGGGTTTGAGTGGGCCAGCGGAGAAACCCACCTGCCCATAGAGCTTAGTGTGCTGGGCAAACACAATATTGCCAACGCCCTGGCCGCCGCCAGTATGGCCTTGGCCGCCGGGATTGCTCCTGCGGCTATTGCAGCGGGTTTGGCGCTCTTTGGCGGGGAAAAGGGCCGCATGCAAGCGAAAATTGCGCCAACAGGTGCAATCCTCATTGATGATACCTACAATGCCAACCCCGGTTCGGTGGCGGCCGCCATCGCGTACCTGGCTGAGCGCCCGAGGCCGCGTATCTTGGTGCTGGGGGATATGAAAGAGCTGGGGCAGGATGCACGGGCGCAGCACCGCAACATCGGCCAGTTGGCTCAAGCGGCGGGTGTTGATCAGCTCTACACCGTGGGGGATTTAAGCGCTGCCGCAACCGAAGCCTTTGGCCCCGGCGCTGAGCATTTCCCCACCCAAGCGGCCTTAATTGCCGCCTTAAAACCTGTACTCAATCGCGCCACCAGTTGCCTGATAAAGGGCTCCCGCAGTGCGCGTATGGAACATATAGTCGAGGGACTTTTGGCCCTCGATGCAACCCCTGAAACTCAACCGGAGCGCGATTAGATGTTACTTTGGCTCGCCCAGCAATTTGAGGCGCAATTACATATTTTGGGTGTGGTGCAATACCTCACCCTGCGGGCCATCTTGGGTGTGTTGACCGCCCTGGGTATCTCGCTGCTGGCCGGCCCCTGGTTTATCCGCACCATGGAGAGCTTACAAATGGGCCAGTCCGTGCGCACCGACGGCCCCAAGAGCCACTTGAGTAAATCCGGCACGCCCACCATGGGCGGCACCCTGATTTTATTTGCCATCTGTGTCAGTTTGTTGTTGTGGGCGGATTTAACCAACCGCTTTGTGTGGGCGCTGCTGTTTATCCTGGTGGTGTATGGCCTGGTGGGTTGGGTGGACGATTACCGTAAGGTGATTGAAAAAAACTCCAAGGGCCTACCCGCCAAGTGGAAGTACCTGTGGCAGTCGTTGGGCGCTTTGGCAGTGGGTATTTATCTCTACAGCACGGCGAGCCTGCCGTCGGAAACCCAGCTGTACGTGCCATTTTTTAAGAATGTGGCTCTGGACTTAGGAGTGTTTTATATCCTGCTGGTGTACCTGGTAGTGGTGGGGGCGAGCAATGCAGTGAACCTCACCGACGGTTTAGATGGCCTGGCCATTATGCCTACAGTGATGGTGGGCTCGGCCCTGGGCATCATCGCCTACCTGGTGGGTAACGCTAAGTTCGCCCTCTATTTGCATATCCCCTATGTGCCGGGCACCGGTGAGCTGGTGGTGTTCTGCTCGGCTCTGGCCGGGGCCGGGCTTGGCTTTTTGTGGTTTAACACCTATCCGGCTCAGGTATTTATGGGCGATGTAGGCGCCCTAGCCCTCGGCGGTGCCTTGGGGCTTGTGGCCGTGATGGTGCGCCATGAGATTGTGTTTTTTATTATGTCCGGCATTTTTGTGCTTGAGACCGTCTCGGTGATTTTGCAGGTGGCGTCTTTTAAGCTCACCGGCAAGCGCATTTTCCGCATGGCGCCCATTCACCACCACTTTGAGCTAAAAGGCTGGCCCGAACCCAAGGTGATTGTGCGTTTTTGGATTATTACCGTGATCCTTGTACTCTTTGGCCTTGCGACCCTAAAACTGCGCTGATGAATAAACCGATGTACCGCCCCGTAATGAGCCGAGAAGTCGCCCTGCTATGAGCCTAATTGCCTCCTCTCACACCACCCTCGTGTTGGGCCTAGGCGCCACGGGGCTTTCGGTGGCGCGCTACCTCAGCCGCAGCGGGCGCCCCTTTGCAGTGGCCGATTCGCGCTCGGCGCCACCTAATCTGGCCGCATTTCAGGCCGAATTCCCCAGCATTACGCCACACCTAGGGGCCCTATCCGCCCAGCTGCTGTGCCAGTTCAGCCAAATTATCCTCAGCCCCGGCATCCCTCGGGAGGAGCCTGCGGTAGCGGCGGCGATCGCGGCGGGTGTGCCGGTGATCGGCGATATAGACCTATTCGTGCAGGAAGCGGCCGCGCCCATCGTCGCCATCACCGGTTCCAACGGTAAAACCACCGTCACCACCCTGATGGGCGAAATGGCCAAAGCCTGTGGCCTGGATGTGGGCGTCGGCGGCAATCTGGGTGTGCCCGCCCTGGATTTATTAAGCCCCAGCCGGGAGCTCTATGTGCTGGAGCTATCGAGCTTCCAGCTGGAGAGCACTCGGCAGTTGGGCGCCCACGCCGCCTGTATTTTGAATCTCAGCGACGATCATATGGATCGCTACAGTGCGGTGCCCGGCTGTAGAAGCCCCATGCAGGCCTATCACCGCGCCAAGCAGCGCATCTATTTCGGCGCGAAACACATAGTCGCCAATAAAGAAGACCCACTCACCCAGCCGCCTCTGGCCGAAGGGGTGAAGTGTGTGCAGTTCAGCCTCAGCCAGCCGGATTTACACGATTATGGCCTGCTGCAGGAGGGGGCGGAGGTATTCCTCGCCAAGGGGCTAACACCACTGCTCAACACCTGTGAGCTGCACATTCGCGGCCGCCACAACTGGGCCAATGCCCTGGCGGCCCTGGCCCTGGGGGAGGCGGCTGGCCTCAAGCGCGAGCAGATGCTCGCCACCCTTAAAAACTTTAATGGCTTGCCCCACCGCTGTGAGTTTGTCGCAAGTAAAAACGGTGTGGACTATTTTAATGATTCCAAAGCCACCAACGTGGGAGCGACCCTGGCCGCCATCGCCGGTATGGCCAACCGCCCCCGGCAGATTGTGCTGATCCTCGGTGGCGACGGCAAAGGGGCAGATTTTTCGCCGCTGGTAAAAGCCTGCCAACACTCGCCAACGGGTGAAAGCCCGGTGAAGGCGGTGGTGACTTTAGGCCGCGATGGCCCGCTGCTGGCGCAGTTAGTGCGCCCCCATCTGCCGGTGGTAGAGGCGTCCGACTTGGCCGAAGTGGTGCGACAGGCCGCTGCCCTGGCGGAGGCTGGTGACCTGGTGTTGTTATCGCCGGCCTGCGCCAGCCTGGATATGTTTAAAAGCTACGAAGCGCGCGGTCAACAGTTTGCCGAATGGGTCCGGCAGCTGTGATTGCCCCCAACGCCCACCGCAGTCTCGGCCCCGGCCAAAGCCCCACCGCGCGCCTGCGCCCGCGGCCTGTGGCCGCAAGCCCTCAGGGCTTGATCAATTGGCCATTGCTGATTTTGGTCTTGGCGCTGATCTCCTTTGGCGTGGTGATGGTGGCGTCCGCCTCCATGGACTTCGCCGCTAAAACCTATGGCGACCCCTGGTACTTTGCCAAACGCCATCTACTGTTTTTGGCCCTGGGGACTGCGGGCGCCATAGTGGTGTTCTGTATTCCCAGCGAGATCTGGAATCGCTATGCCATAGGTCTGTTATTTCTGGGTCTGTTTTTATTGGTAGTGGTATTGGTGCCGGGCATAGGTAAAAGTGTTAATGGCTCCCGTCGCTGGTTGGGATTGGGCGGCTTTGGCATTCAGGCGTCGGAGGTGGCGAAGTTCTGTTTTGTGGTGTTTTTTGCCAGCTTTTTGGCCCGCCGCACCGAGGAATTTCAACATTCCTGGAGCGCTTTTTTTAAGCTCATCGGCATCCTGGGCGCCTTTGTGTTGTTACTTTTGGTCGAACCGGATTTCGGCACCTCCGTAGTGCTGAGCATCACTGCGGGGGCCATGATGTTTGTGGCCGGGGTGCCCTTGTTTCGCTTTATTTTCCTCGCCGCCTCCGGGGTTGCCGGCCTTGCCATGATCGCCATCGCCTCGCCCTATCGCTGGCAGCGGCTGGTGACCTTTTTAGACCCTTGGGCGGAGCAGTTCTCCAGCGGTTATCAGCTGGTGCAGTCACTAATTGCCTTTGGGCGCGGCAGTTGGACGGGATTGGGACTGGGCAATAGCCTGCAAAAGCTGTTCTTTTTGCCGGAGGCCCATACGGACTTCATCTTTGCCATTATCGCTGAGGAATTTGGTCTACTCGGCGCCATTGTGCTCATTGCCGCTTTTGTCGGCCTGGTTTGGAAAGTCCTCGCCGTAAGTTTTCGCGCTCGCGCCCAGGATCGCTCGTTTGTCTGTTTTGCCAGCTTCGGCATCGGCATACTCCTGGCCGCCCAGAGCTTTATTAATATGGGGGTGGCCTCAGGGCTTTTGCCCACCAAAGGCCTCACCCTGCCGTTTATTAGCTCCGGCGGCAGCAGCCTGATTGTCTGCTGCGCTTTTTTGGCCCTGGTGCTGCGTATGGACGCGGAGATGCGCCGATGAGCCAGCGCTATTTGATTATGGCGGGCGGCACCGGCGGCCATGTATTTCCCGCCCTCGCGGTGGCCAAGGCGCTCATGGCCCAGGGCCATCAGGTGGAATGGCTGGGCACGGTGCGGGGGCTGGAGGCTAAAGTTGTGCCCAGCGCGGGCATTCAACTGCATTGTTTGAACATCGCCGGGGTGCGCGGCCGCGGCATCCGCCAGCTGTTATTGGCGCCCTGGCTGATTGTGAAATCGGTATTTACCGTGCGGCAGATACTGCGCCGCTTTAAACCCGCCGTGGTGATTGGCCTGGGCGGTTATGTGGCAGGCCCCGGTGGCCTGGCGGCATTTTTAAGCCGCATTCCGCTGCTCATTCATGAACAAAACGCGGTGGCGGGCACTACCAACCGTTTGCTCGCGCGCCTGGCCCGCCGGGTGTTGTGTGCGTTTCCTAAGGTTTTGCCTGGCGCCATTAATGTCGGCAATCCTCTGCGGCTGAATTTTTATCAACAAGCGGACCCAGCCCAGCGCTTTAACCAGCGCGATGGCGCGCCACGGCTACTGGTGCTTGGCGGCAGCCTCGGCGCCCAGGCGCTCAACCAAATGGTGCCAAAGGCCCTGGCGCTGTTGCCGGTGGAGGCGCGGCCCCTGGTGCGCCACCAAACCGGCAGCCAGCACGCGGCCGGTTGTGAGCTGGCTTACCAAGAGCGCCAACTCAACGCGAGGGTAGAACCCTTTATTGATGATGTGGCGGAGGCCCTGGCCTGGGCGGACCTGGTAATCTGCCGCGCCGGTGCCCTCACCGTGGCGGAGCTCAGCGCCGTGGGCGTGGGCGCGATCTTAGTGCCATACCCCCATGCCATCGACGATCACCAAACCGCCAACGCCCAGTGGTTGGTAGCACAGCAAGCGGCGCTATTGGCGCCCCAAGAATCCCTCAACGCCGAGCGCTTAAGCCGGTTATTAACTGAACTTTTGCCCGATCGAGCCCGCCTGTGCGCCATGGCCACAGCGGCGCGGGCGGCGGCCACGCCGGATGCCACCGAAGCGTTCGTGCAGCACATTCTGGAGCTAACCCATGGCTGATTTTCCTATTCATCAGGTGCCTGAAATGCGCCGCATCAAACGCATTCATTTTATTGGTATCGGCGGCGCCGGTATGAGCGGCATTGCGGAGGTGCTGCTCAACCAGGGCTACAGCATTTCCGGTTCCGACCTGAAAATCTCGGATGTCACTAAGCGATTGTCGGCCATGGGCATGCAGGTGTTTATCGGCCACGCAGCCAGCAACCTTAAAGACGTAGACGTGGTGGTGCGCTCCACCGCTGTGAATGAGAGCAACCCGGAACTGGAAGCCGCCCGCGCCGCGCGGATTCCTATAGTGCGGCGGGCGGAAATGCTCGCTGAGTTGATGCGCTACCGCCACGGCATCGCCGTTGCCGGCACCCACGGCAAAACCACCACGACCAGCTTGATTGCCTCCATCCTCGCCGCGGCGGGGCTTGACCCCACTTTTGTCATCGGCGGCCTGCTCAACAGCGCTGGCACCAACGCGCGCTTAGGTGAGAGCCGGTTTTTGGTGGCCGAGGCGGACGAGAGCGATGCTTCGTTCCTGCATTTGCAGCCCATGGTGTCGGTCGTCACCAACATAGATGCCGATCATATGGAAACCTACGGCGGCAGCTTCAGCAAACTGCAGCAAACCTTCGTGGAATTTCTGCACAACCTGCCGTTTTATGGCCTGGCGGTGATGTGTGGCGACGATCCGGTGATTAAAGAATTGCTGCCGCAGATTTCCCGCTCGGTGATCACCTACGGTTTCGGCGCTGATTGCGACTACCAAGCCCTCGACGTAGTGCAGACAGGCCGCAGCCAAGTCTTTAAAATCCGCTGCCCAGGAATTGCCGAACCTGTCTCCATCAGCCTGAATCTGCCTGGCCGCCATAATGTGCTCAATGCCACGGCCGCAGCTGCGGTGGCCATGGAGGAGGGCGTAAGTCTCGCCGCCATCCAAAAAGGTTTGGCGGAATTTTCAGGGGTGGGGCGGCGCTTCCAGGTGTATGGTGAGTTTTCCCTAGGCCAGGGCGAGCCTGTGATGCTGGTGGATGATTATGGCCATCACCCCCGCGAAGTGGCAGCCACCATCGCTGCAGTGCGGGCCGGTTGGCCCAAGCGTCGCTTGGTGATGGTGTACCAGCCCCATCGCTATACCCGCACCCGGGATCTGTTCGACGACTTCGCCCAGGTGTTATCCAGCGTGGATCAGTTGGTGTTGCTGGAGGTATACAGCGCCGGGGAGGACAAAATCGAAGGTGCTGACTCGCGCACCTTGGCCCGCTCCATTCGCAATCGCGGCAGTGTAGACCCGGTGTTTGTCGAGCAGGTGGACGGTGTTTTGGATGTGCTCAAACCCCTGTTGCGGCCCGATGATATTGTCATCACCCAGGGCGCTGGCAACGTGGGCAGCCTCGCCGCCATATTGGCTAATAATTTGATGCAATGATGTGTATTCGCTATGAATAAATTTTCCACTGTAGCCTTGGATTTCTTCGCCGACCCCAACGACAGCGCCGCCTTAGTGCGGGTGCTGGGGCGAGTGGCGGTGGTGTACGGCGGCACCTCGGCCGAGCGGGAGATTTCCCTGCACAGCGGCCAGGCGGTAATCGCCGCGCTGCAAGCCGAAGGTGTCGATGTAATTGGCGTCGATATCCGCCAAAACCCCATCGCACAATTACAAGCGGTAAAGGCCGACCGCGTGTTTATCGCCCTGCATGGCCCCGGCGGTGAAGACGGCCGCATGCAGGCGCTGCTGGAATATTTGCAGCTGCCTTATACCGGCAGCGGTGTTGCCGCTTCCGCCCTGTGTATGGACAAACAGCGCACCAAACAAGTCTGGCAAGCCTGCGGCCTGCCCACTCCCGAGTACGCGGTGCTGACGAATGATACCGACTGGGCCGCTGTATTTGCCCAACTCGGGCCGGAGATCATCGTGAAACCGATTCACGAAGGCTCCAGCATCGGCATGATGCGGGTCAATAGTCTGGAAGGCCTGCAGCAGGCCTTTGAAAATGCCCAGCAATTTGACAAGGGTGTATTGGCCGAGCGTTTTATCAAAGGCGCTGAATTCACCGTGGCGCTGTTAAACGGTGTCACCTTACCGCCCATAGGCCTTAAGCCCGCTGAGGCCTTCTACGACTATCACGCCAAATATTTTGCCGAGGATACCCAATACCTCTGCCCCTGCGGCCTACCCCTGGAAGCCGAGGCGCGCCTTAAGAGCCTTGCCGCCCAAGCCTTTGCCGCCGTCGGCGCCGCAGGTTGGGGGCGGGTGGATGTGATGGCCGATAGCGCGGGCAATTTTTACCTGTTAGAGGTGAACACTGTGCCGGGCATGACCAGCCACAGCCTGGTGCCCATGGCCGCAAAAGCGGCGGGCTTAAGTTTTAATCAGTTGGTGCTCGCCATTACGAGTCAAACCCTTCCATGATGGATGTGCGCCGCCGTGAAGTGCCACCTCGCCGCGCCAGACGCCACTCTGGGCAGCTGGGCGCCTCGCCTCTGCGCACCTCTAAACCTGCGCGCCAGTGGAGCTTCCGCTGGCTCAAACCGCTTTTACTCTGGCTCGTGTACGGCGGTCTGTTCTCCGGCATAGTGGCCAGCATTATTTGGCTGGATCCTAAAACGCGGCTGGAAAACCTCATGAATCGGCCCATTGCCGGTGTCAGTGTGGAGAGCGAATTTAAGTACATCGCCCAACAGCAAACCCAGCAGTTGGTGGAGCAACATCTGTCGCCGACCTTTTTAGAGCTGGATATGCTGGGCCTTAAAAACGCTTTGGAAGCCAATCCCTGGATCGACAAGGTTATTATCGCCCGCACCTGGCCCGATCGGTTGTTGGTGCGCATTCAAGAGCAAAAACCGATTGCCCGCTGGGGCACTGAGGGCTTTATCAACATGCGCGGGGAAATCGTCCGCGTAGCAGATGCCGCGCAATTGACCTCGCTGCCGGTAATCGATTGCGAAGAGCGCTATGCGGCGGAAGTGATGCAGCAGTACCAGGTGATCAAAAATATAGTAGCGGGCAACGGCTTTACACCGGTGCGGCTGACTTTAGACAAAACCCTCGCCTGGACCCTAGAATTCTCGCCAGCGCTAACCATTCGCTTAGGGCGAGAAAAAACCCTAGAAAAATTGCAAAATATAGCCAAAATTTTGCGCACGGAATTATCCCGTGAAGTCTCGCGTATGAGCCAGATTGACATGCGTTATGACAATGGCTTTGCCGTAACCTGGAAAGATGCCCCGCCTGCGGAGCCTCTGGCCACCAGCCCTGCGGCACCGGCTGCCAACAAACCAGAACAAACACCATCATCCGCAGAAGAATAGAGCGCATACAGGCGCTGGAGTAAAACATGGCTCAAGCTAATGGGAGCAAAATGATCGTCGGCCTGGATATAGGGACATCCAAAATCGTCGCCATTGTCGGGGAGATTTCACCGGAAGGAGAGCTGTCTGTCATAGGCCTCGGCTCCCATAAGTCCACCGGCCTTAAAAAAGGCGTGGTCGTGAACATCGACTCCACGGTACAGGCCATCCAGCGCGCCATAGAAGAAGCAGAATTGATGGCGGGCTGCCAAATTCACTCGGTGTTTGCAGGCATAGCAGGCTCCCATATCCGCAGCCTCAACTCCCACGGTATAGTCGCGATCAAAGATAAAGAAGTTTTGAACCAGGATTTAGAGCGGGTTATAGACGCCGCCCAAGCGGTGGCCATCCCCGCCGATCAAAAAATCTTGCATATTCTGCCCCAGGAATATTTGATCGACGAGCAAGACGGCGTTAAAGACCCATTAGGTATGTCCGGCGTGCGCTTAGAGGCCAAGGTGCATTTGGTGACCTGTGCCATCAACGCCGCCCAAAACATCGAAAAATGTATCCGCCGCTGTAATCTGGAAGTGGAAGACATCATTCTGGAGCAGCTCGCCTCCAGCTACGCCGTGCTCACCGACGATGAAAAAGAGCTGGGCGTGTGCATGGTGGATATTGGCGGCGGCACCACGGATATTGCCATCTTCACCGAAGGGGCCATTCGCCATACGGGGGTAATTCCCATAGCCGGTGACCAGGTTACCAATGACATCGCCATGGCCCTGCGCACCCCGACGCAATACGCCGAAGCCATCAAAATCAAATACGCCTGCGCCCTGGCCACACTCACTAACCCGGACGAAATGATTCAGGTACCCAGTGTCGGCGATCGACCGCCCCGCAGCCTATCGCGCCAATCGCTGGCCGAGGTGGTCGAGCCGCGCTATGACGAACTCTTTACCCTCGTACAAGCCGAGCTGCGCCGCAGCGGCTTTGAAAACCTGATCCCGGCAGGAATAGTACTGACCGGCGGCACCTCTAAAATGGAAGGGGTTATTGAGCTTGCTGAGGAAATTTTTGATATGCCGGTGCGTTTGGGTATACCTCAAAACGTGCGCGGTATGCGCGATATAGTCACCAACCCCATATATTCCACTGGGGTTGGATTGTTGTTGTATGGGATGAAACAGAAAGGCATGCATAAGGTTGCCTCATTTGGTCCGCGCGAGAGTTCATGGAATCGCCTAAAAGGTTGGTTAGCGCGCAATTTTTAATCCCATCCAAGCAAGCAATTGAGTACAATGGCAAATTCAGGGGATATCTGGGGAGCTGAAAATGTTTGAATTAGTCGATAACTTGCCGCAAAACGCGGTAATTAAAGTAGTGGGTGTCGGTGGTGGCGGCGGCAACGCGGTCAAACACATGATTAACAATCACGTAGAAGGTGTAGATTTCGTCTGCGCCAATACGGACGCCCAAGCGCTGAAAAATATAGAAGCCCATGCGGTTTTGCAGCTGGGCAACAACATGACCAAAGGTTTAGGCGCAGGCGCCAACCCCGATGTGGGCCGCCAAGCCGCTTTGGAAGATCGCGACCGCATCGCTGAAGTGCTGCGCGGTGCGGACATGGTGTTTATCACCGCCGGTATGGGCGGTGGCACCGGCACCGGCGGTGCTCCCGTGGTGGCAGAAGTAGCCCGCGAACTGGGCATTTTAACCGTTGCCGTAGTGACTAAGCCTTTTCCATTTGAAGGCCGCAAGCGCATGGCAATAGCCGAGGAAGGCATCAAACATTTGCAGGAGCGCGTGGATTCTTTAATCACCATTCCGAACGAAAAATTACTGGCCGTACTGGGCAAAACTACCAGTCTGCTCGATGCCTTTAAAGCTGCTAACGATGTTTTGTTGGGCGCGGTTCAGGGCATCGCGGATTTAATTATTCGCCCAGGTATGATCAACGTGGACTTTGCCGACGTGCGCACTGTTATGTCGGAAATGGGCATGGCGATGATGGGCACCGGCGCCGCCCGTGGCGATAACCGCGCCCGCGAAGCCGCCGAAGCCGCTATCCGCAGCCCGCTGTTGGAAGATGTTAATTTACAGGGCGCTAAGGGTATTTTGGTCAATATCACGGCGGGTATGGACTTGTCCTTGGGCGAGTTCACCCTGGTGGGCGACACCATCGAAGAATTTGCCTCCGCTGATGCCACTGTGGTGGTAGGTACCGTTATTGATCCGGAGATGAAAGACGAGTTGCGGGTTACTGTCGTGGCGACCGGTCTTGGCTTAGTTGCCAAACCCAGCGCCGCCACCAAGGCTCCCGATCCAATTCGCGCCCAGCCCCAGCAGGCAGAAGTACCCAAGCCCGCTTACGCAGGTGCCGGTATAGAGCGTCCTCAGGGCCCGTTGCGTGCCAAACAGAGTACCATTTCTGTGGCGCAAGCCTTGGATATGCGCGAGAAGGATATGGACTATTTGGATATTCCGGCCTTTTTGCGCCGCCAGTCCGAGTCTCAATAAGCCTTGCAGCGCCAGCCGTATGCCTGTGAAAAAGCCCCTTAATGGGGCTTTTTTTGTGTGGGATCAGCAGCTTAGGTGCGAAAACTGAACCTGAAAGTTCAGCTTGGATTCATCTGGCCAGACTAGAATCTGTGAAGTATCGAGATAGCCTCGATTTATTCCTTTAGCCATTGCGGTATTCGCACAGGTAGATACAGATGATCAGACAGCGCACCTTAAAAAACGCCATTCGAGCCACCGGGGTGGGTTTGCATACCGGTAAGCAAGTGACGCTGACCCTGCGTCCTGCGCCGATTGACCACGGCATAGTGTTTCGCCGCACTGATCTTTCTCCTGTTGTCACCATTCCGGCTAAGGCCCATTTTGTTGGGGATACCACGCTGTCCACTACCCTGATCAAAGACGGTGTGCGTGTTTCCACTGTTGAGCACTTGCTCTCCGCTATGGCGGGTTTGGGCATTGATAACGCCATCATTGAATTGAATGCTGACGAAGTGCCTATCATGGATGGCAGCGCTGGGCCATTTGTATTCTTGATTGAATCCGCTGGTATCCAAGAGCAGCGCGCAGCCAAGAAGTTTATTCGTATCCTCAAGCCGGTCACGGTTCAGGATGGCGATAAGACTGCAAGCTTCTTACCCTATGAAGGGTTTAAGGTGAGCTTTGGTATTGACTTCGACCACCCTGTATTTCGCGACCACAAAAAGGCCGTATCGGTGGATTTTTCCAACGCGTCTTTTGTAAAGGAAATTTCGCGCGCCCGCACCTTTGGTTTTATGCACGATATCGAAATGCTGCGTGCCAAAGGCCTGGCTAAAGGCGGCAGCATTGATAACGCCATTGTCATTGATGCAGGAGGCATCATGAACAAAGACGGTTTGCGGTATGAAGATGAGTTCGTGAAGCACAAGGTGCTTGATGCCATCGGTGATTTGTACCTGTTGGGCTTCGGTATTATCGGTGAGTACAGCGCGTTTAAGTCCGGTCACGGCCTTAACAACAAATCTTTGCGCGAATTGCTCAGCCGTACCGACGCCTGGGAATATGTCACCTGTGAAGATACCGCCAAGGCGCCCATTTCTTACATCAAGCCATTGATTGCCGCTTAAGTTGCATTCAATAGTTGCAAAGCCCGGCTATGCCGGGTTTTTTTTCGCCCAAAATTCGTGTGCCTCGTGGAGATTTTTCCGAAATAGCGCCGTGCCATGACCTATTCTATTGAACCAGGCCGCCGCCTGTGCCATATTCCGCGCCTCCAAAAGCGCTAGCTCCAGTAATAACCACAATAGATAGCAGGATGATTTGGGCGTGAAGTTCATATTAATCAACCACAAACGAGGCCGCACTTACAGTGTGACGTTCGGGTTCTGGGCCAAGGCTTTACTGGCCCTGTGTGGTATCGGGCTGCCCTGTGGTGTGGCGGCTTTACTGGTGTTGAACCTATCCCAAGTGTCGCGTTTTCTCGCCCAGCCGGAGGCGGCTTGGACTGATCCCCTAAGCACTGCGCTTGAAGCCCGCGATCAACAAGCTAAGGTGAATGCCTTGGCCATGCGGGTGGCCGAGTTGCAGGCGAAGTTGATGCGCCTAGATGCACTGGGTGAGCGCATCAGCAGCAATGCACAATTAGATTTAAAAGAGTTCGACTTCAGTCAGGCCCCGGGCCTCGGCGGCCCTGTGAGTGGGCAGCCTGCGCGTGTGTATGCGCTTAGCGAGCTTAATAGCTTGGTTGATCAGCTCAGTGCACGGCTCGAAAGCCGTCAACACCAGCTTGAGTACCTGGATGAATGGGTGTCGCAGCAGAAGTTCGCCAGTGATGCTTTAGTGCAAGGGGCACCCGTTAAAGACGGTTATCGTTCCTCAGAATTTGGCTGGCGCACTGACCCTTTTACCGGTCAGTCCGAAATGCACGAGGGCGTGGACTTTTCCGCTGCCGAGGGCAGTGAAATAGCGGCGGTGGCATCAGGGCTTGTCACCTGGTCGGCGGAAAAAACTGGCTACGGTAATTTGGTGGAAATCAACCACGGCAATGGCTTTAAAACTCGCTATGGGCATTGCAAGAAAAATCTTGTGCACCTTGGCGATATGGTGCAGAAGGGCCAGGTGATTGCTCTGCTGGGCAATACCGGCCGCTCCTCTGGCCCCCACGTACACTTTGAAGTGTATAAAAACAACCGCGTTGTTGACCCAGCCTCTTATATCCGCACCACTGTTCCCTAACTCTATTCCACGCTTTCTAAAAGCGGCCTGTAATGGCTGCTGTGTGTATTTCCCTTAAATAGACTTTCTTTTACTATGCCGCCCCCCGGCTGGGTGGCTTGATGGCGATTTTATGATTGGCAATTTACTGAAAAAAATTATTGGAACTAAGAATGATCGCGAACTGAAGCGGATGCGCAAAGTCGTCGATCAGATTAATGCGTTAGAGGCTAGTGTCAGCTCCCTCAGCGATGAGGAACTGAAGGCAAAAAGCGCCGAGTTTCGCGCTCAACACCAGGCGGGTAAGTCCCTAGATGCGATCCTGCCCGAGGCGTTTGCCGTTTGCCGAGAGGCCAGTAAACGCATTATGGGCATGCGCCATTTTGATGTGCAGTTGATCGGCGGTATTACCCTGCACGAGGGGCGCATTGCGGAGATGCGCACCGGTGAGGGTAAAACCCTGATGGCGACCCTGGCTATTTATCTCAATGCCGTTTCAGGTCGTGGTGTGCATGTGGTTACCGTCAATGATTACTTAGCCCGCCGAGATGCCGAATGGATGCGCCCGCTGTATGAAGGCTTAGGCCTGAGTGTAGGGGTGATTTTGTCCATGCAGCCCCAATGGGAGAAACGCGAAGCCTATACGGCAGACATCACCTACGGCACCAACAATGAGTACGGCTTTGACTACCTGCGCGACAACATGGTGATGCGCAAAGAGGAGCGGGTACAGCGACCACTGAATTTTGCGGTGGTGGATGAGGTGGACTCTATCCTGATCGACGAGGCTCGCACGCCGTTGATTATTTCCGGCGCGGCGGAGGACTCCTCAGAGTTGTACCGCATCATGAATAGCTTTATCCCTGAGCTTAAGCCTAAGGTTGAAGGCGCAGAAGGCACTGAAGGGGCGGGCCATTATGTGGTGGATGAAAAAACCCGCCACATTGAGCTGACCGAAGAAGGCCACGAGCTGGTGGAGCAAATTCTCGCCAAGCGCGGCCTGTTGGCAGAGGGCCAGAGCCTGTACGCAGCGGGCAATTTGAACATGTTGCACCATGTGCACTCAGCCCTGAAGGCCCATAAATTATTCCATCGAGATGTTGAGTACATTCTGCAGGATAACCAGGTGATCCTGATCGATGAGCACACCGGCCGCACCATGCCCGGTCGTCGTTTATCGGAAGGTTTGCACCAGGCCATCGAAGCCAAAGAAGGCGTGACTATTCAGAATGAAAGCCAGACTCTGGCCAGTACCACCTTTCAAAACTATTTCCGCCTCTACCCGAAACTCTCCGGCATGACCGGTACAGCCGATACCGAATCTGTTGAATTCCGGCAGATTTACAATCTGGACGTGGTGGTCATCCCCACCAATAAACCCATCGCCCGTAAAGACCTCAATGATCTTATCTACCTCAATATGGAAGATAAATTTGAGGCCATAGTGGCGGAGGTAAAACGCCTCAAAGACTTGAATGTCCCCGTGTTGGTGGGTACGGCTTCGGTGGAAACCTCCGAGGAAATGTCGGCGCGGTTTAAGGCTGCAGGCATCAAACACGAAGTGCTCAACGCCAAACAGCACGAGCGCGAAGCGGATATCATCGCACAGGCGGGCCGGCCTGGCGCTGTGACCGTGGCTACCAACATGGCCGGTCGCGGTACTGACATTATGCTCGGCGGGAACTGTGAGGCTGAATTAGCCAAGCTTGAGAACCCTTCTGAGGCGGAGGTTGCCCGCATCCGCGCCGAGTGGAAGGCGCGCCACGAACAAGTGCTGGCCGCAGGTGGCCTACATATTCTCGGCACCGAGCGCCACGAATCCCGCCGCATCGATAACCAGTTGCGCGGTCGCGCCGGGCGCCAGGGGGACCCTGGGGTATCGCGTTTTTACCTGTCCCTTGAGGACAACTTAATGCGCATCTTCGCCTCCGACCGGGTGCGCGCCATTATGAATAAACTGGGAATGGAGAAGGGCGAGGCCATTGAGCACCGCATGGTCACCGGCGCCATCGAAAACGCCCAGCGCAAGGTGGAAGCTCGTAACTTCGACTACCGCAAACAGTTGCTCGAATACGATGACGTGGCCAATGACCAGCGCCGGGTAATCTACCAGCAGCGCAATGATCTGTTGGATGCCGATACCATTGAAGATGCCATTGCGGGCATTCGCGAAGATGTCATCAACGATGTGATCTCCAATTACATCCCGCCCCAGTCCATGGCCGAGCAGTGGGATATTCCTGCGCTGGAGCAGAGCCTGCTGGCGGATTTTGGGGTGGAAGTGCCCATCGCCCAATGGCTTAAAGAAGATGCCAAGCTCTATGAAGAGCCGTTGCGCCGCAAAATTATCGACCTGATGAACAGCTTCTATGAGGAAAAAGCCGGGCGTTTAGCCTCTGTGATTCGCGGCCTTGAGCGCCAGGTGATGCTGCATGTACTCGATACCCTTTGGAAAGAGCACCTGTTGAATATGGATCAC
>DAOQGS010000008.1:0-17250 GCA_035338675.1 Cellvibrionaceae bacterium | reverse complement strand
AATACGCTCATCCGCATTGAGATTGCCAACACTAATATATTGGCGATTACCGCGAAAATCGGCGTAACCTAAAGTGCGCGCATCCAGCACTTTGACAAATCCGGTCGCGCCGCCGCGATGCTGTACATAGGGCCAACCATTTTCACCCACGGTGGCTTGATAAAAACTATCCCGCGCCTGAATAAAATCAGCCTCTGAAGCCGTCAGGGAATTGCGCGGGTCATCCGCCTCTTCAAAGCCCCGGTTGTTTTCACGGCTACCGTAAACACTCTGCGCCGCTTTAACACTGGGTGTAAAAGTAATGTCTGCAAATGCACGCGCCATGATAACCCCCGGTTGTTTTGTTTAATTAAAGGCTAACTTTAGGAAAATCAATTTCCACTCGACTAGCCTTACCTAAAATTGTGGTGAGCAGAGTCATGCCGACATGGGTAATAATTTCAACAATATCTCCATCGGTATAACCAGCATTACGCGCTTCAATTAATTCTGCCGTAGTAATATCACCTTGATGCTCTATTAAAGAGCGTGCCAATTTCACGGCTACTGCCGCTTTGGCATCCTGGCTGCTGCCGGCGCGGTTTGCTTCCATTTCCGCGCTATTTAAGCCTGCTTTGCGGCCGATGGCGGTGTGGGCTGAAACGCAATATTCGCAGGCGTTTTGCTGTGCAACCAATAAAGCAATGCGCTCGCGCGTTGCCAAATCCAAACTGCCTTCACTGGCAATACTGTGCAAACCGAGGAATGCGCGCAATGCCGCAGGGGAATTGGCAAATACTTTCAAGAAATTTGGCACCATGCCCAATTTGCCTTGAATGGCAGTGAATAAGGCGCTTTGTTCAGCGGTGGCAGTTTCTTGGGACACAGTATTAATTCGGCTCATAGTATTTTCTCTTCTGTAGTGAATTTAGGTTGTCTTGCCAAGCGGCTGCTTGGCGAGTGAGGGCATCTTGCCAAGGGCCGCCCAAATGAAGAATACTCACACAAAGCAATTGATTATTTCTAAAACTGGAATATTGGGAGCCGCCGTTGGACCGATTTACTGAAATGCAGGTATTTGTTGCCGTAGCGGAAACGGAAGGGTTTGCCGCCGGTGCACGCAAACTGGGCGTATCCCCACCGGTGGCCACCCGCGCGGTGGCCGATTTAGAAGCGCGCCTAGGTGTGAAATTGTTTACCCGCACCACCCGTTACGTGCGGGTAACCGATGCAGGCAAGCGTTATTTAGACGACTGCAAACGAATTTTAAGTGAAATAAATGAAGCCGATGATGCCGCCGCAGGCATTAACGGCGAGCCCAGTGGGCATATTGCTATTACCGCCCCGGTGTTACTCGGGCGCATGTTTGTGCAGCCGGTCATTATTGAATATCTGTACCGTTATCCGAAAATGGATTTAAGTGCGCTGTATCTGGACCGAGTGGTTAATTTGTTGGAAGAAGGTTTGGATGTGGGCATACGGGTGGGTGAATTAGCCGATTCGAGTATTCGCGCTATAGGTGTTGGCACTGTGCGCCGAGTGCTGTGCGCCTCCCCCGACTATATTGCGCAAATGGGTTTGCCACAAACACCAGAGGATTTATTAGAACACCGGCTTGTTTCGTCAAACGGCGTAAACCCCAGTAGCGAATGGAAATTTCGCCATGAAAAGGCCGTGCGCGTCAAACCGCGCTTAAATGTCACCACCAATGAATCCGCCATTGATGCTGCTGTGGCAGGCTTTGGCATCATTCGCCAAATGTCTTATCAGGTGGCCGCAGAACTGGCAAAAGGTAGGCTGCAAATAGTATTGAGCGAATATGAATTAGACCCATTACCCGTGCACATATTACACAGGGAAAGCCGCTATCCATCGGCGAAAATTCGCAGTTTTGTGGATTTATTGGCGGAGCGATTAAGGGCGAATAAATCTTTAAATTAAAAGGTGTGTGAGCGCACAATTTAACCGCTTAAGCCAACCCTTGTCGCAGGGTTGCACATTACACTTAAACTTACCCTCTCATTTATTTTTTGCGCAGGCCCATAATGAAACCGATTCTTGCCATCATTTTGAGTTTTTTCATTCTTACACCTGCCACCTACTGTGTGGCAGCCACAACAAGGCAAATAGTGCCGCCACCCATCGAGCACACCGCTGCGGGGAATGGCGCCATTGATCAAGCATTTGAACAAGGCCGCAGCGACCTACAAGTGACCGGGCGTGGCACAGTATTTAAAGTACTGGCGGATGACAATGATGGCAGTAGGCACCAAAAATTCCTGGTGCGGCTGCCCTCCGGGCTAACGGTTTTAATCGCCCACAATATTGATTTAGCGCCGCGCATTAATAATTTAAAAGTCAGCGATAGTATTGAGTTTTACGGCGAATATGAGTGGAATGAAAAAGGTGGTGTGGTGCACTGGACCCACCGAGACCCCAAAGGGCGCCACCCGGCCGGCTGGTTAAAACATAAGGGGCAAAAATATCAATAAAAAAGCAATTGGCGGCGTGCGCACTGTTCCAACACCTATTTCTTTGCGCCCACTGGCACCCAGGCACAAAAAACTTCAAAGGCTGCCGCAGAGTATTCAAAGCCAATCAAGCTGCCGCGCCATCCAGGCGGTTGTTACCAATAAAATAAACGCGCCCATAACCAGGCCAATTTTTATCACACCCACAGCCGTAAGCCCCGCAGCCCAATAAAAAACCGGCGCCAACAACACAGGCCCTGCAAATACAACGGCGAGTATCAGGCCTAAACAGGCAATCAAAAGCCCCAATGAGCGAAGCGGCCACACCGATCGCGCGGGTAGACGATTCATAAGCGCGTGGCTAAAACCGTCATCGGCAATATAGGCGGTGCTATTGCGCAAATGCTGTTTTAACTGCGTATCAAACGAGTGTTGAGTGGGTTCAGTCATATTATTCACTCCAATCGGCCAGCAATTGTTTTAAACGCTGTTTACCGCGGTTGATATGAGTTTTTAAACTGCCTAAGGGAATATTCATAATACTGGCGGCTTGCGCATGGGATAAATCGTCTTCGTAACACAGGCGCAGGGCAATTTGTTGGGGCTGGGTTAATTGCTCTAGGGCCGAGTGTAATGCGCGCTCATTGATTAATTCAACCGCAGCGTCCTGCTCATCGTTAAACTCCGGTATTTCATCCACATCACACCAATCCAGGCTTTTGCGCCGCCATTTACTGGCGGCAGCATTAAAAGCGATGCGGTATAACCAGACGGAAAATTTAGCCTCCATTTTAAATGCCGCCAGAGCCCCCCAGGCTTTAATAAATACCTCCTGAGCCAAATCATCCCCCAGCGCAGCATCACCGTTACACAGGCGCCGACACCATATTCGCAGTTGGGATTGATAGCGCACTACCAACTGTGCAAACGCGCGCTGATCGTGTTTTTGCAGCGCGCGCAGAATAAGCTCCTGATCGGATAAGGACACAGTTACCGCTCCATTATTTCAGCTGCGTCCCGCGCGATAAATGCCAAGTAATAAATTGTGCTGCACCAATACCGATAAATATTAAGCCAAAAGTGCCTGCCGCCAGGCTGTGTACCGCCCAGAGAAAAACCAATACACCCAAACCAAAACCAATATTCACCAAAGCCCGCTGCAAATTTTTATGGGGCTGGTTACTGCCGTTTAAATCCTGAAAAAATAATAGGCTCTCCGGCACGTCTTTACCGGCGTCAATTAATTTACCTATGGCCTCGCGGCGAAAATCCGCCAGGCGCATTTGGCTGCGGTAGTGCTGCACAATTAATACAATCAATACACACACCGGGCCGCCAAAAACTCCCAAAATACCCGCAAGCGAAACAAGCGTATCGTCGGTTTCCTGTGGCGCCAGAGTATTAATAACCTGCTGCACGGCCTGAGCTTCAGGGGCTTTAATATCCTCGGCATGACCTGCAATCGGCGCGGCCATAAATAGACACACGAACAGACACATAAGGCTGTAGGCGATGCAGTCGATAAAAAGGTGGGTTTTCATAAAGTGCTCCAAGTTTGTTGTCTGTATCTCTAAGACGCGCCTTGCCATGGGTTTGGATTCACCTTAATTCTGCATATCTTAAAGCCTTAATGCTGTCGCCCGGTTATCCGCTGTCATCATAACTTCACACAACAGCTGGGGCAGAGCCGCTACTATCCGCCCCGCAAATGGTGTTAACACGCTGTTACAAAACCCCCGGCCCAAACCGGCGGCGGGACATAACAAAACCGTGCAGAGGTACTACCCATGGCGCAAGCATGTCAAAACTCCCCCTCTCAACCCTCCCATACTCCGGCAGCAAGCCAGGCCACCAGTGCCCGCGTGGTGGGCGCCAAAGGCTTTTGGAGCGTGTATCTGCGCAATGCCGAAGGCGAATGGCCGCTGGTTCTCGGCCAAACCATGCGCGTCTTTCGGCATTTTGAATCCGTGGTTGTGCAGCTAAAAAATCGCGGCATCCACCAATTTCAGGTGGACATACAGCAGGATCAAGCCGCCGATAAAGAAGTTGTTATCAGCCCCATGCGGCCGAAGATTCTCAAGCGCGCCCACAGCGCCGAGGCCTACGACGCCTGGTTTCGCGCCCAGGTGCAACAGAGCCTAGGCTGCGCGCGCAGGCTTTTAAATAATAGGGAGGCCAGTGAATTAATGGCGGAATTTAAACACAGCAGGCTTGAGGCAACCGCATGACGCAATTGCTTTGGCACCCCCAGGCGGTGAGCGATCGCCAGGCGATTGTGGAAACTCTGGCGGAGGAATCTGAGGAGATAGCGCTGCGCTGGGATCAGGATTTGGAGGGGAAACTCGCTCAGTACGCCACCCAACCGGCAAGCCTGCCAGCCGGGCGAGTGCCGGGCACCCTGGAGCTTGTGCTGCTACCCCATTATGTTTTAGTGGCCCAGGCGCCCACGGCGGAAAATCCGTTAACCGTTTTGCGGATTTTGCATACGAGTAAAACTTGGCCGGAAGCCAACTCGCCGCTGGCTTAGCAGCCCAACAAGGCTGCAATTTTGCGCTTTTTATGTGTATCAGAATTGCGGCTTGTGAGCTCGCGTGAATGTTTCAAAGGAAGTCTTTAATTAGGTTTAAACACAACTAATTTGCTCTAAGTAACATCCTCTTTCGTTTTCAATAATTTCTGCCAAAATCTCTTGATTGGCATTTGAAAAGGCAAACCTGCATTCAATTAAATTAAAAAAACCCGGTGTACCGCTTGCAAAGGGTTTAATCGCAACGTCGTATCTTAAACACTCAAGGGCGCCACCCGATTCCTTCAACGCGCTGTCAAAATCATTTTTAATTGCGTCCACCGCCGGTATTTCTCCAGCCAGAGCATACCCTAAATTCTTTGCAATCGTTTCAAAATCCCTCGCGAGAAGACTGCGACAAAGCCATTCGCCTAGTTTTTGCAGCTCTTCCATTTCCATAATTTATTCCACAGATTTATAAATAGAAGGAATAATAGCCCTACTTATCCTCTTTTAGGCCTTTAATTCTTGCCACCACAAATCCCCCGGTTGCGGATCACTTAACAACAGAGCCTCCCCCATTTTGGGAGTGGCCAGTGGAATATTAGCCTCTGTTGCCAAAGCGCAGATACGCTCAAACGGCTCATACCAAGCGTGCAGCGATAAATCAAAAGTGCCATTGTGAATTGGCAGCAGCCAGCGGCCTTTTAAATCCAAATGGGCCTGAATGGTTTCTTCCGGCTGCATATGCACATAGGCCCAGCTTTTGTTGTAGGCACCGGTTTCCAATAGGGTGAGATCAAATGGGCCAAAGCGCTCGCCGATAGTTTTAAACCCTGCAAAATAACCCGTATCACCGCTGAAAAATAGGCGCTGGGCACCGTCCACAATTACCCAAGAGGCCCACAGATTGGCATTGCCATCCCATAAATGACGGCCGGAAAAATGCTGGGCTGGAGTTGCGGTAAATTGAATGCCAGCTATTTCGCAGCCCTGCCACCAGGCAAACTGGCGCACTTTTTTATGATCGATACCCCACTTTATTAGCGTATCGCCAACCCCCGTCGGCGTTAAAAAAACCTGGGTTTTAGTCGCAAGAGCCAACACCGCCGCGCGGTCTAAATGATCGTAATGATTGTGGGATAAAATCACCGCCTCAATGGGCGGTAAATCCTTAAGCGTTATGGGCGGTGCGTGAAAGCGCTTAGGCCCGAACCATTTAAAGGGCGAGGCGCGCTCTGCAAATACCGGGTCCGTCAGCCAAAATTTATCGCGCAGTTTTAATAACACGGTGGAGTGGCCTAAGCGGTAAATACTGCCATTGGGTGCCGCGTGCAACTGCGCTGGGGTGATCGGCAGTACCGGGATAGCAACCCGGGGCACGGAATCCTTCGACTTGCGAAATAACACCTCCCATAAGATGCGCAAACCGCTCCCCGATGCGGACTTGGGTTTAGGGCGGTCGTTGGTAAACCTGCGCGGGCTGGAATTCCCCTGCAACGGCGCGGCGTGGACACATAAAGAACAGGGCATAACGTCACTCCAAAATGGGTTGGTACGGCGGGCAATGCCCTGTGAGGCGCCTAGTGTATGCGCCAGGCGCAAGCACTCCTCGGCAAAGAGGCAAACATGGGGTGCCTTGGGCATTTCCCAAGGGCCGCTCATCGCTTAGCCAACCGCCTCCCCTGCGGCGGCCCATGGAAAGCGGCTAATTGTTAAAATATGTAACCTGTTGACCGGTTCATGGCGCGCCCCGTGCCAAAGGTGCATGCTGCAACCCACCCCGCCCACCAGACTTAAGGATCGTTTATGAAACTCCACACACGACTTAAACCCTTAGGTGCCCTATGTTTACTCAGTCTTACGGCCTTTTTAGGTGCCTGCGGCGGAGATAACACCACGGGCGTTATCGATAAATCAGGCCATTTCACCCAGGCGCGCACCTATGTCAGCGAGCAACCGGGGGGCGGCCGCTGCGCAACTCCTGATGGCTGTTTTGCGCAAATGACCTTTGCACCGGATGGTAGCGGTACGATTATTTTTACCGACATCGCCAACCGGGTGAATTATGCAGTTAAAAAAGACGTACTCACTACCAACCTTGAAGGCCTGGGTGATATTCCGAAAACCTTAAAATTTGACGTCTTGGATAACGCCCGCAGCCTGGTGCGGCAGGATACGGGCGCGGTATTTAATTTAAAAACCGCTGCCATCGCCGTGTACGCGGCAACGGGCGCACTGGCTTGTGAGCCGAATACGGGCATTAGTATCAGCCAGTCCGCCCAAACCCTCACCAATGCAAAAATAGCCGTGGAGTCCAGTTATTGCGGTTATTTAGCCAATATCGTCCGCCCTGCGGTGTGCGGCATTCCCACGGATAAGGTGTATGTGCATTTAATTGCTCAAGACCAAGTGGCCGCCGCGCAAAAACTGGGCTTTAGCCTCGCCAATAAAGATACCGCAAGCCAAGTAACCCAAACCCCCTGCCCCACTAATTAATTTTATGCTTTACACCCGGTGAGATTTAATCGCCGGGTTTTCAGGTGCTTAGCAGCCTGTTGAAATACTCAGGCGGCGACGTGCTGGCAAAGTAGTATTTCGACAAGCTGCTAGGTAATGAGGCGAGCACTTTACTGCTGCAAGGCCTCAATAGTCCCCCGCAGGGGTGAATACAGGTTATTGCAGACACGCCGTGAATACATCCGTGTAGGCTCGTCAAAAAGGTCCCTCTTTTTGACGGTCTGCAATAACCTGTATTCACCCCTGCTACACCGCGAATCAACTATCCTTCAGACCTCTCAATTTGCCGCCCGCGTGAAGAGAGCAACCCGGAAAGCCTAATAAGTCATGCCAAATAGTTAATAAATTTTTTGCCCCAAAGCCAAGGATTTAGCGCCCACCCTCGTCTTACTCCTACATCACCCACCGGTAGGAGTATCCCATGCAAAAAACCCAACAACGCTATTTATTTAATGGCCTGGCTGCAGCGCTGGTCGTGTTTATGGCGGCCTTTTTTGCCCTCAAACTTCCCTTGCATTTTAATAACCTGCGCGCAGCTGCAACTTCAAACCCACCGCAGCTTACTCCTGCACATGAAACCGATAACCCCATTTTGAATATACAGCGGCTTGAAGAGAAAAAAGCGGAAATAGCCGAGGGCTTAGCGCCTGTACACACCCACCACCAACCGGAGGATATTGTCCCCATTCCCACCCTGGTGGAGCCTCCCATCCAGTTGGAAAACCCGGCAAACCATCCAGCGGCAGCAGCTGCGCCTGCAACGCTTAGCGCTCAGGCGGCAAAAATCAGCGGCGACCATATGGAGTTGGCGCCGATTCCTAAAGCTGAACATGACAGCGGAGCAGGAATTAAATCGCCTGAATTTCGCGACCGTTTTACAGGTTTTACTGAAAACCCCGCGATTCAAGTAACTGCCGCACCCGTATCCACATTTTCCATCGACGTGGATACAGCCGCCTACAGCTTTACCCGAAGGCAGCTCAATAGCGGTTTTTTACCGGCTAAAGATGCTGTGCGTTTAGAAGAGATGGTGAATTATTTCCCCTATCAGTATCCGCTGCCCGAATCGAAAAAAACGCCTTTTAAAACCAGCATCAGTGTGCTGCCCAGCCCCTTTAAAGCGGGCAATCAATTGGTGCATATCGGCATTAAGGGCTATCAAATCCCCAGTGCAGACATACCCCGCAGCAATTTAGTTTTTTTATTAGATGTTTCAGGCTCCATGGATGCGCCGGATAAATTGCCCCTGGTGCGCCAGTCTATGAGTGTTTTATTGGACAGCTTAAAGCCTGACGACACAGTGGCCATAGTGGTGTACGCGGGCGCTGCGGGCACCGTATTAGCGCCTACCGCAGTGAAAGAAAAAACCAAAATCCTCGCCGCTATTAACAGCCTACAACCCGGCGGCGCTACAGCGGGTGCCGAGGGCATTGCACTTGCCTATCAATTGGCGGAGGCGAATTTTAATGCCAAAGGTGTTAACCGCATTATTTTAGCCACCGATGGCGACTTTAATGTGGGGCCCAGCGACGATAAGGATTTAAAAGATTTGGTCGAGCGCAAACGGGAAAAAGGCATTTATCTTTCGGTATTAGGTTTTGGGCAGGGCAATTACCAAGACGCCATGATGCAAACCCTGGCGCAAAACGGCAATGGCATTGCCGCCTATATCGACACCCTAAGCGAAGCGCAAAAAGTTTTGGTGCAAGAAGCGACTTCGGCGTTATTTCCCATCGCCAATGATGTAAAAATTCAAGTGGAATTTAACCCCGCCACGGTGGCCGAATACCGCTTGTTAGGCTACGAAACCCGCGCTTTAAAACGGCAGGATTTTAATAATGACAGCATTGATGCCGGGGAGATTGGCGCCGGGCACAGCGTCACGGCGATTTATGAAATCACCCCGCTTAAAGGCGGCAATCCGCTGATTGAACCCAGTCGTTATTCAACTAAACCCCAAGTCGAAAAAACCACGTTGAATGAATACGGCTTTTTGCGTATGCGCTTTAAAACCCCCGGCGAAGCAAAATCGCAATTAATAGAAACGCCGATTTTAATTGATGGCCCACAAAACCCCGCGCTTAAAGCTGAAGCGGAATTTGCAACTGCGGTGGCAGGTTTTAGCCAACTGCTGCGCGGCAGCGCCTACAGCGGCGCTATGACCTACGATAATGTCATTGAACTGGCGCAGCGCAGCAAGGGGCCGGATGAATACGGTTATAGAACTGAATTTATTCAGTTGGTGCGCAAGGCAAAAATCGCTAAGGCTCTTTGAAATAACATGCAATGTCGTAAGGCTAAGCGTTTCGCACACTTTTTGGCTGATTTTTGCGTTTACCCATAATCAAAAGGGGAGAGAGCAAAACGGCCTTGAAAACATGCAAAATTACTGCGTTTTAGGTTTTTTGCTCCTCCCCCTTTCTAAGGGGGGAGGCTGGGTGGTGGTTTCTGGCAGGGGGCGAAATCTTCTGGAAAACAGCTCAAGATCCTTAACTTAATGCCATCGCCCCAACGGCAGGGAATTTTTTTGCCAACCAGAATGGCGAGCAATTTCTAAATAATCCCCATACTTTATTCAGGAGCGCGCCGTAAACTTAAGTTTTAAACGCGTGCGCACACAAAAAGGCCGCCGCACACCGGGAGGGTCCGAAAAAAACGGTACATGGGTAAATGGCTCAGGGGTTAGGGTTAAACACCAATTGCCTTCACCTAAAAAATTAAATTCCACCTGCGCCGGGGCAATCAGTTGACGCAACACAAATGCCCCGGTGCAATACGCGGCGCCTATGCTGAGGCTCTCGTGCAGAGCGAAATGGGCATCTAAACGGTAGATATGTAGGCTGTCCTCATGGGGAATATCATCGCTTAAAAAAAACAAATAATTATCCAGCACCTGTATACAGGCCTCGAGCACCGCGCCAGTGAAAACCTGCGGGTGGATTTGGCCGCCCAGGATTAATTGACTCTGGGCTAATTGCTGGTCGTCGGCGGGGGTGAGCAGGCGGGTGGATAGTTCGGCGGCGGGCACAAGGCGCATAGGGATTACCAGGCGAGGCTGACGCCGAAGGCCGCCAGAGCACCACCCACAAAGGCGCCCACAGTCACGCACACCGGCGCCCCCGGCCCACAGGCCAGCCCCGCCAGGGCACCACCGGCCACACCGCCTGCGATACCTGCGCCAGTAGTGGCCAATTCGCGGCCAGCGGCATCCACCTTGTCCTCCGCTGTGGCCACGGCATAAACCGACAGGGCCACCGAGATCACAATCATGCCCTTACCCAAATAGGATAAGCGGCCCATGGCGGCGGTGACCTTGGGGTTGGAGCGCCCCGCCGAGAGGACAATCTCCCCGTACACAGCATTTTGCTCCGCAACTGTGAGTTTGCTGAACACCGCGTTATTGCCGTAAAGCTGCTGCACTTTGCGGGCGATTAGTTCATTGAGGGTTTTGCCCTCGCTTTTCAGCCGCTGCGCCATAGCCAGGCCCACCGGGGTGCTGCGGGAGCGGATCAATTCCATAATCAGGTTGCGCATCTCCTGGGCCTGTTCAGCGGCCTTAGCCCAGCTGATACGCCCGCTGCTAGCCTGGGCGCGCAGCTCTGCGGCCATGGCCTGAATCTGCTTGGCGTACAACTGGCGGGCACCCGCATCTATGGCCAGATGGGTGCCCACATTGGCAATTTCTGCCTCTAGGGCGCGAATAGCGTGTTCAAAATAGTCTTGGTTATTCTGGTTATCGCCCATGGTGCCGCTCTCAAAAGGGTTATCGCTACAGCTGTATAACAACTGCAAGCAGGTTAAGCGATTGTAACCTCAGCGGCGGTTTAGCTGTGGGTATGGGCCGCAGAATCCACCGCAAGCGAATACTTAACGGGCAAAAAAACGGCGCCCTGTGGCGCCGTTGACTGTGGGGTAAAGCCTATCGCTTGGTGACTTTAATTAGTTGGCCACCGTCGGTAACCACCCAAATAGCACCGGCGGCATCCACTTCTAAATCGCGAATGCGGTTAATGGAATTGAGAATGCGCTCTTCGGCTACCACCTTATTGCCATCCAACACTAGCCGCACCAGGCCTTTAACCGAAGTGCTCAAAGCGCCGATTAACAGGTTGCCGTTCCAGCCGGAGAACATATCGCCCTTGTAGAAAATCAGGTTGGAGGGCGCAATCACCGGGTCCCAATAATAAACCGGCTGCTCCATACCAGCCTTGGCGGTGCCCTCCCCCAGCTTGGTGCCGCTGTAGTCAATGCCGTAGGTGATGGTGGGCCAACCGTAGTTTTTACCACCCTCGGGGCGATTAAGCTCATCCCCACCTTTCGCACCGTGCTCAACCGTCCACAGCTCGCCGGTGACCGGGTGAATCGCCGCGCCCTGGGGGTTGCGATGGCCATAGGACCAGATTTCCGGGCGTTTACCGGATTGACCGATAAAGGGGTTGCCCGCCACCGGAGTGCCGTCGGTATTCACGCGGGCGACCTTGCCGATGAGGGTAGAGTTGTCCTGCGCCGAGGTGCGAATGGCGGTATCCGAGCGGTCCCCAAAGGTGATGAACAAATGGCCTTCGCGATCCCAGGCAAAGCGGCTGCCAAACTGCAGGGTGTTATTCCACTCAGGGTTTTGCGTGAGGATCACTTTTACATCCTCCAAGCGGGTTTCATCGTTGGACAGGCGGGCGCGGGCAACAGCCGTGGCCTGCTTGCCATTGCTGGGCGCGGTGTAGGACAAAAAGAGGGTGCGGCTGGTAGCAAAATCCGGCGCCAAGGTCACATCCAATAGGCCGCCTTGCACACCGATGCTATTGCCGGTGTACACCACTTGCGGCACGCCGAGAATATCGCTGGAGACCTTACCCTCAGGGGTTACGATCACCAGGGTGCCGGGCTTTTCGGTAATCAAAAAGCGGCCGTCCGGCAGTATCGCCAGGGCCCAGGGGGCGCTTAGGCTGGATGTAACTGTAGTGGTGTTATAGGCGTAGGGGCTCTTCTGCTCGGGCACGCGGGTTTGGTTTTTAAACGCTGGCGTTTGGCCGCCGAGGCTATCGGCATTGGGTTTGGGGGTTTGTACCGGCGCTCCGTTGGGGTCTATGGGGGGCATCACCACAGCGCCTGAGCTGGACGAAGAAGAGGAGGAGCGGCCCGAGGATGAGCTGCTGGAACTGGACGATGAGGAGCTGCTGGAAGAGGTGCCTGGGGGGAACCACTTGCGCAGCTGGGCGGCGGTGGTATCAGCACACACGTCCTTACAGGTGCCCTCCTGGCCGATGGGCATGGAATCCCCAATTACCTTGGCCAAGGCCGCCTGGGTGCTGTAGCGGTTAATGATGGCGCTGGTCAGCACGGCATAACCATCCGTGCCCTCACCTTTGGCGCCGTGGCAGGACTGGCATTTATCCCCCCAGTAATTGATGGCGCCGCCCGAAGATGAGCTGCTGGAGCTGGAAGAACTCGACGAACTAGAAGAAGAGCTGGAACTGCTAGAAGACGTATTTTCGCCGCCACAGGCGCTCAACAACGCGCTCAAACAGGCGATCAGCAACAGGTTGTGTTTCATCGCAAACCTCGACGTAATTAGGGAGAACGGGCTGAAATCTCAGCACTGGCACTGAGCATGGGGCGAGTGTAGATAAAATACGATAATAAAACCTGCGACCTAAGCCGCAGTTTGAGGGTGGTTTTAGAAGGGATTGGCAGCAGTGCGAAGAACCGCACAGGAAACTTTCATTTAGCCACCATTTAGTGAATTTTCACGGCAGATAGCCGCACGTTTTCCACATATCATCTGACAATTCTTATTCACCCCCAAAGCATATTGTTACCCGCGCCTGGAGGCAGAACACTTAGGGAGTGATGAGTTGGGGGGCGCCCTAGGGGCATGTCTGGGCTATCGAGCGGAAATACGCGGCAGCGGGCACCCACAAGGGGCGCCCCTACAGTTATTTTCTGGAGGATTATTAACCTAATGACACTGGGGGCGTAGGCTTGAGGGGATAGGTGTAACAGGCGTTGCTCGCCGCAGGCAGCGCAAAATTCCCCTTCTTCGGAGGGGTGCCCCGCAGGGGTGGGGTGGTAGTTTTTTGTGGGCGACCTGCTGCCATGGGGGCACGCCAACAACTGCTCGCCAAATGGAAATGCTCAGGGCCCACCACCACAACCACCCCGACAGGCACGCCTGCCCCCCCTCCAATGGAGGGGAATTTTAGGCACAAAGGCTGAAAATGGCCGCCCGCCATTTCCTTAAGAGATGAGAAGGGGAAACAACAGCGGCGCAAAGCACCGCTAAGAATGGCGCCCAGGCCTAGTGCTGCAGAGCCGTCTGCACAACCTTTTGTTTGCGCAGGTAGCGCTCGATGGTTTGCACCGGCATTTCCTGGTGGATCTCCGGCGGCAGCGCAGGCACTGGCGCGCCTTCGCGGGATTGAGTATCGGCGAGGATCTGCGCTTCCACTTCTTCTAGGCTACGCAGGGCGGGCACTTCGTTCACCTCCGAGGGCACCAGGAACAGGCCCCAACGGCGCAGCCGTTTGCCGCCTTCAAGGCTGCTTGAATAACGCACGGCGGGGGCCGCCAGTACCAGGCCAATCAAAATCGGCAGCAGCCAATAGAAGAACAAAGGGCTGAAATAGAGGGTAACGCCGCCCCACACCAAGGCCGCCAGGGAGCTAAACAGGGTGCGTTTAAACGCCTCGCCCCAGGGCACCAGCAAACCCTCGCGGGCCTGGGCATCCCAGGTAACTTTTTGGCCTAAAAATACCGTCAACACAAAATAGGCGTGGAAGGTCATGGTGACCGGGGCCACCAAAATAGCGAACAGGGTTTCAAGCAGCGCGCCCAGCACCAGCTTAATGGCGCCACCAAACTGCTGGCGGCGATCCCGCAGGGTGATGATGATGGCCAAGAGCTTGGGCAACAGCAGCAGCACGGCGGTGATAATTAACATCAGGTGCACGGTTTGCGGCTTGGCGATGGGCCAGTTGGGGAACAGCTGATAACCCACGCCAAAAAACACATTTTGGGTCACCGCGCGGGTTACTGCATCGATGCTGCCCAGGGCCAGCATAATCAGCCAGAGGGGCGAGGACAGATAAGCAAAGGCACCCATGGCAAAGTGCATGCGGCTGATGAGCTTTAAGCCTTTGGTATCGAGCAGAGCCAAATGCTGAATATTGCCCTCCACCCAGCGGCGGTCGCGCTTGGCGTATTCCAACAGGTTCGAGGGCACTTCCTCGTAGGAGCCTTCCAACTGCGGCAGCAAATAAGTACTCCAGCCGCCCCGGCGCAAAAAGGCCGCCTCCACAAAGTCGTGACTGAGAATATCGCCGCCGAAGGGCGCCTTGCCCGGCAGGGTGGGCAGGCCGCAGGTTTCCATAAATGCCTTCACGCGGATGATGGCGTTGTGGCCCCAGTAGTTGGCGGTATTGGTCTGCCAGAAGGCAAGGCCCGTGGCCAGCATAGGGCTGTAGAGCACAGCGGCAAACTGCACAAAACGGCCAAAGAAGGTGTCCTGCCGCACGGGGATCGGCACGGTTTGCACCAGGCCCGCATCCGGGTTGGCCTGCATGGTGCGCACCAGGGTGAGCAGGCAGTCGCCGGTCATCACGCTGTCGGCATCCAGCACAATCATATGCTCATAGTGGCCGCCCCAACGGGTGAGAAAGTCGTCCAGGTTGCCCACCTTGCGGCGTACGTTTTTCTCCCGTCGGCGGTAAAAACAGCGGGCGCTAAGCTCAGGCCCCAAGCGCTCCTGCAGAGCCTGCCAGGCCTCCCGCTCGGCCTGGGCGATGGGGGCTTTGGTGGTATCGCTGAGCATAAAGAAGTCGAACTGGGCTATTTGCCCTGTGGCGGCTAAATCCCGCAGGGTGGCTTCAAAGCCTGCGGTAATGCGCTTGGTATCCTCGTTGTACACCGGCATCACCACAGCGGTGCGGGTGGTGATGGGAGAGGTATCCGGCGGAATCTCGATTTGCTTTTTTAAACTGATCGGGTCGCGCTTAAACAAATTGAGCAGAAACCCCAGGATGGCGTTCCAGAAGGCAAAACTGATCCAGGCGAAATTGAGGGAAAACAGCAGCAACAAAATCCCTTCGAGAATATTGAGGTCATTAGCCCGCAATACATCGAACATCAGGTAAATGCCATACCAGGTGAGCACACTGGATAACAGCAAATATAGAAAAAGGCGCCACTTGCGTGACGCCTTAGATAAGCGCAGAGAATACACCGCTTGGGTCATAGGGGAGTTAACTTCAGGTTATTTGCTTTTGGGCAGGCTTTCGGGGTACCAGACATAGGTCCAGGTTTCCGTGATAGGTTTGCCGTTGAGGGTCAGGCTCAGGCGCATATCCACGGGTTTGTTGGCTTCCGGCTCCAGTTTGAAATAAGCGCGCCAGCGCTCCAGGCCCGGAATTTTTTGCAGCATTAAATCGCTCACCTTACCGCTACTGGTGGTGAGGTTCGGCACCACCGGCATATCGCCGCTCACGCCTTCCAGATCACCACTGTAGAAATCCACCACGAACAAACGCTTGGATTTCGGCGGCGGGTTGGCCTGGCCGGGCAGCGCCGCCCAACCGGTGGTGGTGTAGAGCACGCGGCCCAAATTGGCGTTGGGGGGCGTTTCGTTGAGCACTTTTAAGCGGTAGCGGAAGTGTTTTTTCTGCTTGGCTAACAGAGGTTTGGCAGAGATCCAGTAGGCCACCACGTTGTCGTTGGTTTCCGAGTCGGTGGGAATCTCCACCAATTCAACAGCACCCTTACCCCACTTACCGATAGGCTCCACCCATAGGCTGGGGCGCTGGTGGTAGTGGGCTTCTACGTCCAAATAATGGTCGAACTCGCGATCCCGCTGCATCAAGCCGTAGCCTTTAGGGCTTTTATCCTGCATGGCGGAGACGTGCAAATTGACGGGGTTTTGTAAGGGCCGCCAAATCCACTCGCCGGAACCGGTGAGAATTTGCAAACCGTCGGAGTCGTGCACTTCTTTGCGGTAATCATCGTGGTGCACCACAGAGTTTTCACCGAACACAAACATACTGGTTAAAGGCGCTATACCGAGTTTTTTCACGTCTTTGCGCGCAAACAGGGTGCCTTCCACTTCCACCTCAACGCGGCGGCCAGGTTTCACTTCAAACTTATAGGCGCCCGCCAAGGAGGGGCTATCCAACAGGGCGTAGATGGTCAGAGTGTTTTCGTTGGGGCCGGGTTTTTTCAGCCAGAATTCACGGAAGTAGGGAAACTCTTCGCCAGTGGGTTCAGCAGTATCGATGGCAAGGCCGCGGGCAGACAGACCATAGGCCTGGCCTGGCCCCACTAAACGAAAGTAAGAGGCGCCCTGGAACACCATAAACTCGTCTTTGTATTTAGCGGAGTTGAGCGAGTAGTGCACGCGAAAACCGGCAAAGTTATTAGACGGCAGCGGCGTTTCCGCCAGGGGGGCGGCGGGGCCGTCGTAACGGAACAAGCTGCGGTCAAAATTAACCGTGGCCGCCAGATCGTTCTCTAGGGTATTGATGGTGAGCGGATCTTGATACAAAAAGCCGGGGTGGAAAAATTGCACTTCAAACGGCGACTGATCGCGCCAGAGGGATTTTTCAGTATTAAAACGGATGGCGCGGTATTGGGAATAATCCACCTGGGTCAGCGCTTTGGAGGGGTCTTTTACCGGGCGCTCATAATTCTGTAACGAAAGCTTCTTAGCTTCCTGCACCACCACCGTGTCGTAAAAGGTGGGCGGCTCGCCGGGTTCTTTCGGCGGCTCCTCGGGTAGGTCATCATTGG